>NZ_JBFAKG010000060.1:0-49428 GCF_040655595.1 Saccharopolyspora sp. NPDC050389 | reverse complement strand
ACCACCACCAACCCCTTATATTCCCCCGTTTGCCCCCCAAAGATCCCCCAGCCACCCCGGCCGTTTTTTTTTGGGCCCCCATACCCCCCCAAAAAGACTCACGGCCCCGTGGCCAGCCGCAACGCGAACCTCGCAGCTGCGGAACCAGCATCGCGGCCCAGGCGCTCACGCGTGTGCTTCCTCGGGGCTGCCCTTTGAACTGGGGATCGCGCGGGTTTTCTCCCTGCGGAGGAGGATCTCCACGATGGTCAGGTTGATGATCCAGCCCAGCCACTGGCCGATCGGAATCGTCATGTCCACCGCTGCGGGGACCGAGCCGCCGTACATCGCGCCGATGAACGGGAACTGGGCGAGCAGCAGCAGCGGCACGACGAGGCGCGACGTCACGGCCAGGAAGGTCAGCGCGTAGTTGCGCATCATCCACGCCCGGTGGGCGGCGAAGTCGCGCCGCCGCGCCGCTCGGACCGCCAGCGCACCCGTCACCAGCCAGCCGACCGCAGGGATGAACAGGCCGACCCTGGTGAGAGTGTGCTCGGCCATCAGCGCCACCGGGATGCCGGTCAGGCCCGCAGGCAGCACGCCGGCCAGCAGGTAGGCGCGGCCGATCGTCCGGTGCAGCCGGCGGCGGGCCCGCAGCGCCGAGATGAACTGCAACGGCCCGAGCACGAGCGCGACCGCCGCGGTGAAGATGTGCACGAGCAACAGGATCCAGTGCGCTTCGCTGCGCACCTGGATCCTGCTCGCGTCCACGTCGAGGAGCGCATACGGCACGACCAGCGCGGTGCCGCCGATGACCGCGATGGTCAGCAGCAGCCAGCCGCGCCGCGCCGATCTCCGCACGCCCGCTTTCGTCGTCATGGTTCCGCCTTTCGCGCGTAGAAGTGGCCGCCGGAGCCCGAGTTCCGGCGGCCACCGGAGATCAGCCCAGCTCGGTCAGCCGCTCGCGGTACTCGTCGGTGCTGATCTCTCCCCTGGCGAAGCGCTCGGCCAGGATTTCTTTCGCCCGCTCGACGGCGGAGCGCTGCCGCGGCCGGCCGCGAACCGCCAGCCAGATCACCGTGGCGATCAGCGCGGCGACCAACACCAGGAAGAACAACCCGATCAGCCATCCCGGGCCGCCGTGCGGTCCGTGCCAGGCGGGATTCGGTCCCCACTGCACCAAGAACTCGGTCAACATCACTGCCACCTCCGAAGCCGCATCCGTCCGTCCGTTCAAGTCTCGGTTCGGCGGGCGGCGATGTCGTCGGTCACCGAGCGACACCCGGACTACCGCGCACGACGTAGCCCGCGTACGCGCCACGCACCACGGACCGGGTGTTGACGCCGCTTCTCCCCGGCGGTCACCATTGCGCCATGCGCAGCACGATGCGCATTGAGGAACACCTTCTCCAGGTGGGGAGTTGCCGATGAGGGTCCTGCTCGCCGACGCGTTCCCGGCCGCGCACCTGGCCGAGCTGGCCGAACACGGTCACGACTGCGCCTACCGGCCGGACACCACCACCGATCAGCTCGCCGACCGGCTCGCCGGGTTCGACGCGCTGGTGGTCCGCAGCACCCGGGTTCCGGCGTCCGCGTTCGAACGCGCCGACGGCCTGCGGCTGGTCATCCGGGCCGGATCCGGCACCAACACGATCGACCGCGAGGCCGCGTCCCGGCGCGGAATCCACGTCTGCAACGTGCCCGGTCGCAACGCCGCCGCGGTGGCCGAGCTCGCCTTCGCGCTGCTGCTGGCGCTGGATCGCAACATCTGCGACAACGTCGCCGACCTGCGGGCCGGGTGCTGGGACAAGAAGCGCTACTCGCGCGCACGCGGAATCCTCGGCCGCCGGGTCGGCGTCATCGGCCTCGGCCAGATCGGCCTGGCGTTCGCCGAGCGCGCGGCGGCCTTCGGCATGGCGGTGCACGCCGTGGCCAAGCCCGGACGGGCGCCGGAAACGCTGGAACGCGCGAACGCGATCGGCGTGCACTTCGTCGACGACCTGAGCACCCTCGCGCGCACCTGCGACGTCCTGTCGCTGCACGCGCCCGCGACCGAAGCCACGCGGCACCTGATCAACGCCGACCTGCTGGCGCAGGTGCAGCCTGGCACGATCATCCTCAACACCGCGCGCGGGGAGCTCGTCGACGAGGAGGCGCTCATCGAAGCCATGGCGGACAAGGACATCCGCGTCGGCCTCGACGTCTACGCGGACGAGCCGGCGACGAGCACCGGGCGCATCGAGTCCCGGCTGGCCGGGCATCCGAACGTCTACGGCACGCACCACATCGGGGCGTCCACCGCGCAGGCCCAGCAGGCGGTCGCCGCCGAGGTGGTGCGGATGGTGGACGCGTTCGAGTCCGGCACGGTGCTGCACTGCGTGAACCCGCAACCCGCAACGCATTCCGGCGAACGCTCGTGAACGCCACCGCGCAGGACGGCACCGGGATCACCGCCCGGCCACCGCGCGTGCTGCTGCGCGGGAGCGGCTGCTCGCCGGCCGGACCGGCGGTGGTGGTGTACCGGCTGGAATCCGGTCGGCACCGGCAGACCGGAGTCGTGGTCGAGGTGTCGATCGACGACTACCGCGGCGGCCGGATCCGCCGCCACGAAGCCACCCAACCGGCCAGGGTGCGCGAGCTCGAAGAACAGGCCGAGACCACCGGGACCGAGCGGATGCCGGTGATGCTCGTCCACAGAGGACACCTGAGGATCGCCGAGATCACCGCAGAGGCCCCAACGGCGCGGTTGAACGACAAGGGTGTCACGCACACGGTGTGGATCCGGCACGACGAGGCCTGGGCGCGGGCGCTGTGCGACGAGATCGGCCGCATCGGCAACCTCTACATCGCCGACGGCCACCACCGGATGCTGGCCGCCGAGCGCTACGCCGCGCGGCGCGGCCACCTCGGCTCCGAGCACCCCAGCGCCTTCACCCTCGCGGCGCTGTTCCCCAGCGACGAGATGCGCATCCTCGGCTACCACCGCTGCTTCACCCTGGCATCGGGCAACACCGCGCGGGACGTGCTGGACCGCCTCGCCGAGCATCCGCTGACCGAACGGATCGAGGAATCCCCTGCGGCGGAAACGAAACCCGGCGTGGTGGCGGTCGGTGTCGGCGACCGGTGGTACCGCCTGCGGCTGCGCGCCTCGGGAGCTCTCGACGCCTTCGCCATCGAGCAGGAGCTCCTGCCGAAGCTGCACGACCTCACCGAGGCCGAGGCCGCGCCCGGTAGCCACGCGGTGGAAACCTGCCGGTGCAGCGGCCAGAACGCGTTCCGCCTGATCCCGCACCCGCCGACGATCGACCAGGTGCTGGCGATCTCGGACGAGGGCCGGCCGATGCCGCCGAAGTCGACCTGGTTCGACCCGAAACCGACCGCGAACCTGTTCCTTCGCCCGCTCACCTGAGCGAACTTCCGGAGTCGCGCGGGCAAAATTCACTTCCGACGAGACACCGGACCGCGAAAAACCTGCCCACACGGCGGAATCCGCACTACGATCACGCGCCGACCGCGTCGATCCGGAGGTTTCGCCGTGCTGAAGAATGCCGCTGAGGAAAGACCGCGAACGAAGCAAACCGCACGCCCGAACGGCGCATCGGTCAGGCGCCGAAGCCCGCTACGACCGGGCAGGCGGTCGCTGACCGCCCTCGCCGGAGCCGCGCTGCTGGTCGTCGCGCTGCCGCCGGCCACCGCCTACGCAGAACCGCCCGCGGCTCTGCCGGTGAGCTTCGACGAGGCCGACGGCAAGTGGCAGCCGGCCTTCGACTACGACGGCGACGGCTGCTATCCCACCCCGGCGATCGGCCCCGACGGCGCGATCGCCGAGGGCCTCAAGCCCTCCGGTGCGCTCGACGGGAACTGCCACGACCAATCCGATCTCGACAACACCAACTCGTACTCCCGCGCCAAGTGCAACGAGAACGGCTGGTGCGCATACCTCTACGACCTGTACTTCGAGAAGGACCAGGCCCTCGGCGGCGTGGACGACGTCTTCGGCCACCGGCACGACATCGAGCACGTCGTGGTGTGGGTGCACGAGGACGAGGCGAAGTACGTTTCGACGTCGGCGCACGGCAACTACTCCACGCAGCCCAGTTCCGAGGTCTCCTGGGAGGGGAACCATCCCAAGATCGTCTACCACAAGGACGGCGCCAGCACGCACTGCTTCCGCCTGGCGGGCCGCGCCGAGCAGCCGGAGAACCACTACGGGACCTGGCAGTACCCGGACCTGGTCAGCTGGAACAACTTCCCGCCCGGCATTCGGGACAAGCTGACCGGGGCCGACTTCGGCTCGGCCAGCCTGGCGATCAAGGACGGCGCCTTCGAGCAGAACCTCGAGAAGGCCAAGCCGGCCGACGTCCCGTTCAACGCCTACGAGTGATCACTGCGGCGGCTGGAGAACGGCCTCGGCGAGCGCGTCCGGGGCCTCTTCCGGAATCCAGTGGCTGACGCCTTCCAGCTGCACGAAGCGACAGGGCGCGGCCACGTGGTCGCCGCACTTCTCCGCTCCCGCCCGCCCCAGGGCGCCGTCTTCGGTGCTCCACACGTACGTCGTCGGGACGGTCACGGACGCGAGTTCGTTCATGTCGCGGCCCATCGCCCGGTACCAGTTCAAGGCCGCCGTCAGCGCGCCCGGCTCGCTGAGCACCCGAACGTGCTCGTCGACCAGCTCCGCGGGAACCCCGTCGCTGAACACGCCGCGCAGCCGCTTCGCCCCGTCGGCCAGCAGCACATGTTCCGCCTTGCCCTCCTGCCGGAAAAGCTTGATGTACTCGGAGCGGCGCTGCTGGTCGGCGTCGTTGCGCAGCGCCCAGCCGAAGGCGGCCGGGTGCGGCACTGACACCGCGGTCAGCGTCCGGACCCGATCCGGGTGCCAGCCGGCGAGGTGCCACGCCACCACCGAACCCCAGTCGTGGCCGACGACGTCCACTTCGGACAGACCCAGCGCGTCGATGATGCCCACCGCGTCGGCGACCAGGTGGGCGATCCCGTACTGGTCGGCGCCGTCGGGCCGGGCACCTGGCGAGTAGCCGCGCTGGTTCGGCGCGATCGTGCGCAACCCGGCCTCGACCAGCCGCGCCGAGACGAAGTCCCAGCTCCGCGCGGTCTCCGGGAAGCCGTGCAGCAACAGCACCGGGCGCCCCTGCGCGTCGCCGGCGAGGGCGACGTCGAAGGTCAGCGGTCCGACGTCGATCCGTTCGCGCTTACCCGAAACATCCTGCGTCATAAGCCGTCGCTCCGAGTCAGGTTCCGCATCCGAGCACGCTAACATACCATCCGGTCGGTACACCGCGCCAGCGCCGCCGACACCACTGTCCACTGCGGACTCGACGGTGCCCTGTCCGGCTCGTGAGCGTTTTGGAGCGTCATAGCAATCCAAAACACTCACGAGCACTCTGGACCCGGGAGGACTCCGCCGCGCAGTTCCCAGCGACGGGTGATCGGGGTTCGAACCCACCGGAGCTCCGCCTCCTGATCCCACGGCTGTAGCGCGTCGAGGTGGTGGGCCCACAGCCGGTTCTGGGTCGCGAAGTACTGCCTGATGCCGGCGAACCGGTTCCGCGGCTGCTTGTTCCGAAGTTGCGTGCGCATCTCGCTCATCCTCAGGGGGAGTTCGTTCGATGGCACTCAGTTTCCGATGAGCTAATTCCTGCCAACAGTGGCAGCGATGCCGTTGTGCCGCAAAATCCTGCCAGCTATCGTTCAGGCATGCTGCGTTCCGTGGCGGCGGTCGTCCTGGACGGCGCCGCGCCGTTCGAACTCGGCGTGCTGTGCGAGGTTTTCGGCCTCGACCGCACCGCCGAGGGAGTCCCGCCGATCGAGTTCCGGGTGTGCGGGCAGCGCCCAGGAGAGCCGCTGAGCACGTCAGTGGGCATGAACGTCGTTCCCGAGCACGGACTCGACGGGCTGGACGGGGCCGACGTCGTCGCCGTCCCGGCGGGCCGGATCCGGGACGTCTACCCGGCGGACGTGCTTGCCGGGCTGCGGAACGCCGCGGCTCGTGGTGCGACCGTGCTCTCGGTGTGCTCCGGCGCGTTCATGCTCGGTGCGGCCGGGCTCCTCGACGGCCGGCCGTGCACGACGCACTGGTACTACGCCGCCGAGTTCCGCCGCAGGTTCCCGGCCGCCCGGCTCGATCCGGACGTGCTCTACGTCGACGACGGGAACGTGGTGACCAGCGCGGGCACCGCCGCCGGGATCGACGCGTGCCTGCACCTGGTGCGCCGCGAGCTCGGTTCCGGCCCGGCGATGAAGATCGCCCGCCGGATGGTCGTCCCGCCGCAGCGCGACGGCGGGCAGCGCCAGTTCATCGACCTGCCGGTGCCCGAGTGCTCCGGCGACAGCCTGCAGCCGCTGCTGAGCTGGCTGCAGGAGACGCTGGACATCGAGCACACCATCGCCAGCCTCGCGATGCGGGCGCAGATGTCGCAGCGCACGTTCGCACGGCGATTCGTCGCCGAAACCGGGACGACCCCGAACCAATGGCTGGCCACCCAACGCGTGCTGCACGCCCGGCATCTGCTCGAAGACACGCAACTCGGCATCGACCAGATCGCGCGCGAGTGCGGGTTCGGCACGGCCGCGCTGCTGCGCCACCACTTCCGCCGCATCGTCGGCGTCACGCCGCGCGACTACCGCCGGACGTTCTCCCGCCCGGTCGGCGTGGCCTGAGCGCTCAGCGGCGGCTGGCGCAGGCGATGCAGGTCGTCGCGGCCGGCAGTGCCTCCAGGCGCTCCGGCGCGATCGGGTTCCCGCATCGCGCGCACACTCCGTAGGTGCCCTTGTCCAGACGTGCCGCGGCCCGCTCCAGCTCGTCGAGCTCGTGGCGGGCGTCTGCGAGCAAGCCCTGCACCTGGGCGCGCTCGTACGCGAGCGTCGCGCCCTCCGGGTCGTGCTCGTCGTCGGTGCCGGTCCACGTCGAGACATCGCCGATGGACGCCAGGTGGCGCCCCAGCGACTCGACGCGCGCCATCGCGCTGGCGCGCTCCTCGGCCAGCAGTTCCCGCGCCGTCCGCGGCCCGGGTGGGGACGGCGCGTCCGTCCGCTTGTTCATAACGAGATGAACGCCGCCGCTCGACCGCCTATTCCGCCTATTCCGCCTGCTCAGGCGTTGCGTTCGCCGCTGTGCGCCGGCTCGCGCGCCTCGGCCGGCTCCGCCGGGGCCTTCGCCGCGGAGCGGGAGCGCAGCAGGCTCGCCACGGTCGTCACCGCCAGGGTGAGCACGATGAAGCCCAGCGACCCGGCGATGCCGATGTCCGGGACCGCGAAGCGGATCTCGTCGATGTGCGAGCCGTGCAGCGCCTCGACGATCAGCTTCAGCCCGATGAAGCCGAGGACCACCGCAAGGCCGTAGCTGAGGTACACCAGGCGGTCCAGCAGCCCGCCGATGACGAAGTAGAGCTGCCGCAATCCCATCAGCGCGAAGGCGTTCGCGGTGAAGATGACGAAGCCGTCCTTGGTGAGCCCGAAGATCGCGGGCATAGAGTCGAGCGCGAAGATGACGTTGGCCAGCCCCAGCGCGGTGACGACCACGACCATCGGAGTGAACACCCGCCGCCCGTCGACGCGGGTGGTCAGCTTGCCGCCGTCGTAGGAATCGGACGTGGGCAGCACTCGTTGCAGCGTGCGGATGACCGCGTTGTCCGGCTCCTCGGGCTCATCGCCGGCGCCGTCCCTGGCGACCTTGATCGCGGTGTAGATGAGGAACGCGCCGAAGATGTAGAAGACCCAGTTGAAGGCGCTGAGCGCCGCGACGCCGGCGGCGATGCACACGCCTCGCAGCACCAGCGAGAGCACGATGCCGATGAACAGCACGCGGTGTTGGTGCTCCTTCGGCACGGCGAACCGCGACATGATGATGACGAACACGAAGAGGTTGTCGATCGAGAGGCTGTACTCGGTCACGTAACCGGCGAAGAACTCCGCGCCGCTGGTGGGCCCGGCGAAGACGAACAGGAGCGCGCCGAAGACGGCCGCGAGGGCGACGTAGCAGGCGACCCACAGGCTCGCCTCCCGGACCCCGACCGCGTGCGGACGACGGCCGACGAACACCAGGTCGCCCACGATGAGAACGGCCAGCGCCGCCAGGGTCACGATCCACACCCACACCGGGTAATTCATCGGCACTTCACCTCCGTGCGCCAACGCGCGTCGGAACCGGCACGATTCCGGCTCCGAGCAATTTGCATGCAGTATACTGTATGACTTCGATAGCGAATCGGATCATCCGGAGAATTCGGCGCAGCGATCGGAAAAACTGCCCGTTCGGAGCAAAATGCTCCGACAGACAAGGAGAATTCGCATCAACGGAACCATTCGGCCAACATGGCGCGATTCCGACATTCAACTGCATACCCGTCTAATTCTTCGGTCCACAAGGGACAAATAGCTGATCCGTACCCGGAGAATCATCGGCACCCGGCCGGACGACGTCAACGTTGGCCCGGACACATCATCGGCGCTGCCACCGATCGACAGGTGGCCACCGCGCCTCATCGCTCGTCAGCGGCGCCCTGGTGGCCGGGCACGCTTCGCGGCACCGTCGCCGCGGGAAGCGCGCAAGCGGCCGGCAGGCTCGCGGCGAATCGCGAACCCGGCAGCAATTCCGCGACGCGCAATGCGTCATCCATGACGTCGACGTCGGTCAATCGCGACAACGTGGCCACGCGCAGGCCCGCGGCGCGCAGCGTCGCCAAGGTTCGTGCTCCCGTGTCGGCACGAGACGTGGGAATCCCGCTCAGCAGCCGAGCATCCGCGGCCGATCGAAAACCCGCCACCCACCAGCCGCCGTCCTCGGCCGGACCTAGCGCCGCGTCCGCGATGCCGAGCGCCTCGCACGCCTCCGCGAGGAGTTCGGGCGACACCTGCGGAGTGTCCATCCCGATCTGCACGATCGGCAGGCCGGGATGCTCGGCGGCGGTGTCGGCGTGCGCAGCTGCCAACCTCGCCGGAAAGCCACCGCCGCGTTGACCGAGGACCGTCCAGCCGCGCAGTGCCTCGCGCAGCTCCGCCGAACCGGCGGCCGCGCCCAGGTCCCCGGTCATCGCGATCACCGGTCGCACGCCGGGTGTGCGCCGCACGGCGTCCAACGTGTCCAGCAGGCTCGCCGCGGCGATGCGGGCCGCTTCGGCGTGCGTCGCCGGCGGGCACAGCCGCGTCTTGACCAGGCCCGGCACCGGGGCCTTGGCCACCACGAGGAGTGCCGTCGGGCTCACCACAGCACACCCGCCATGTCCCGGACCGCGCGGACCGTGCCGAGCACCGAGCCGGTGACCTTCGACCGCGTCCCGGACGCGCGGGTCCGGTACGCCACGTCCAGCTCGCGCACCCGCCAGTTCGCCTCCGCCGCCTTGCACAGCAGTTCGAGCGGATATCCGAAGCCGCGGTCGGCGACTCCCAGCCACAGCAGGTCGGTTCGCCTGGCGGCGCGGATCGCCGCAATGTCGTGGACCGGTAGGCCCCGGCGCCGCAGCAGGCGCGCCACCACCGCGTTGCCCGCCCTCGCGTGCCACGGCCAGGCCTCGGCCGACACCGGCACCCGCCGCCCGACCGCCAGTTCCGCCTCCCCCGCACGCACCAAGGCGACCAGCGCCGGCAGCACGCCCGGATCCAGCGAGCCGTCGCAGTCCAGGAAGCAGACGAATTCCGCGCTCGCCGCCGCCAGCCCGGCGTGCACCGCGGCTCCGTAGCCACGCTGCGGCTCGCGGATCACGGTCGCGCCGTGCGCCGCCGCCACCTCGGCCGAGCCGTCCTCGGAACCGTTGTCCACCACCAGCGGACGGAAGCCGGGCGGCATCGCGGCGAGCACCCCGGGCAGCGCGGCCGCCTCGTCCAAGCACGGCAGCACCACGTCCACATCGTCCATACCAGCGATTGAAACTCACCGCGGACGGATCGGAAACTCGCGCCAGTCTTAAGGAATCATTACGGCCGGGAAGTTCTTACGAGGTTCTGACGGATCGCGCCGGGGAGTTGGCGAACGGTTCCGGCGGACTTACCTTCGCAGTGGTGCGACTGCTGCCCAGACGCGCCGAGGCGCGTGCCGATCTGTTCGCGTTCGCCGTCGCCGCGGCCGTGATAGCGGCCGCCGCGGTGGCGGGCATCCTGCTGAACGGAGCGCGCGTTCCGCTCTACGCCGACGCCGCGCCGCTGTTCGGCTTCTGGTTGCCCCGCACCGGCCCAGGCACGCCGCTCGCCCTGGCTACCGCGGGCGCCGTCATCGCCTGGGGCCCCGCGCTCGCCGCACGCCTTCCCTGGGGCAGGCTGCTCGCGGCCGCATATCTCACCGCGCTGCTGTGGACCTTCTCGCTGGCGATGGTCGACGGCTGGCAGAACGGCTTCGCCGGCCGGCTCACCGACTGGACGGAGTACCTGCACGACGTCCCGCGCGTGACCGACATCGGCGGCATGCTCGGCGCGTTCACCGAGCACATCCTCGCCGGGCAACCCGGCTCCTGGACGGTCCACGTTTCCGGGCACCCGCCGGGTGTTCTGCTGTTCTACGTCTGGCTGGAGCGGATCGGCCTCGGCGGCGGCGCGTGGGCCGCGGTCGTGACGGTGCTCCTCGGTGCGCTCGCGGCGGTGGCGGTGCCGGTCACCGTGCGGGCCCTGGCCGGAGTCGCGGCGGCCCGGGCGGTCGTGCCGTTCGTGGTCCTGTTCCCGGGCGCGGTGTGGGCCGGAGTCTCCGCCGACGGGATGTTCGCCGGGATCGCGGCAACCGGCGTGGCACTGCTCGCCATCGCATCGGTGCGGGGCGGGCCGATCGCCGGGCTCGCTGCGGTTTCCGCCGGTGTTCTGCTCGGGTTCGGGCTGTTCCTGAGCTACGGCCTGGTGCTGATGTTCCCACTCGTGTGCGTGGTGCTGCTGCGCACCCGTGGGGTTCGGGCGTTCCTGCTAGCGGCGGTCGGCGTTGCCTGCGTCGTCGCGGCGTTCGCCCTGCACGGATTCTGGTGGCTGGACGGCTACCACCTGGTCATCCAGCGCTACCAGCAGGGAGATTTCGCCCAGCGACCGTACAGTTACTGGGTGGCCGGCAACATCGCCGCGCTGCTGATCTCGGCCGGCCCGCTGGCCGCGGTGGCGATCCGGCGGGCGGTCGTGGACCGGGGCGCGGCGGCGTGGCTGGTGCTGGCGGCCGCGACGGCCGTCCTGGCCGCCGACGTCTCCGGTTTGAGCAAGGCCGAGGTGGAGCGGATCTGGCTGCCGTTCGCGGTGTGGTTCGCTGTCGGGGCCGCGCTCCTGCCGGCCCGGCATCACCGCTGGTGGCTGGCCGGGCAGGCGGTGACCGCGTTGGCGGTGAACCACTTGATCGCGACGAACTGGTGAGCCGATGAAGCACGAGGCCGAGACGCGACGGGTGCTCGTCGTCGACGACGACCACGCCGTCCGCGACGTGCTGCGCAGATACCTGGAGCGCTCCGGTTACGAGGTCGGCCTCGCCGAGGACGGCGATACCGCGCTTCGGCTGTTCGCCGAACGGGAACCGGATCTGGTGGTGCTGGACCTGATGCTGCCCGGCATCGGCGGGCTGGAGGTGTGCCGCCGGGTGCGGGAACGCGGCCAGGTCCCGGTGGTGATGCTGACCGCGCTGGGCGAGGAGTCCGACCGCGTGCTCGGGCTGGAGCTCGGCGCCGACGACTACGTCGTCAAGCCGTTCAGCCCGCGCGAACTGGTGCTGCGCGTCGGCTCGGTGCTGCGCCGCTCCCGTGCCGCGCCCGCCGATGCCCGCGACCCCCTGGCCGACGGCGCCCTGTGGCTGGATCTGGAGGCGCGGCGCGGCACGCTGAACGGGGCCGAACTGGCGTTGACCGGCCGCGAATTCGACCTGCTGGCGTTCCTGCTGCGCAATCCGGGCCGGGCCTTCACCCGGCCGGAACTGCTGGAAGCGGTGTGGGGCGGGAACTTCGGCGACCACTCGACCGTGACCGTCCACATGAGACGACTGCGGGAGAAGATCGAACCGGACCCGGCGCGGCCCAGCCGGATCAGCACGGTCTGGGGCGTCGGCTACCGGTACGACCCGGAGGGTCCGTGAGCGGCGATGGTCGAGCCAAGGCCGGCGGCGTTTTCGCGCGAGAACGCCGTTCCCCACGCCTACCGATCGCCGCTTTCGCGCGAAAGCGCCAGGGCCCCGGTCGCATGGTCGGCGCTGCGCGACTCCTCTCCGGCGGCCACAACCGCTTAGGACGGATCGGGATGGATTCGCGATGGACGTGATCACCGAGCTCACCCACGTCGCGCCGTACGCGATCGGCCTGTCGCTGCCGGTGGCGCTGGTGGGCGCCGGCCTGCTCTACGCGCTGCAGCACCGCTCCCTGGCCACGACGTTGACCGTGCTGGTGCTGACTCCGCTGCTGGCCACGTTGGCCGGGGTTCTCGGCGTCACCGGGTTCATGTTCGGCCCGCAGCTGACGACCGTCGTCGTGATCTGCACGGCGGTCGCCGTCGTCACCGTGCCGGTCGCGGTGCTGCTGGGCCGCAGCATCGCCCAGCGCAGCGTGTGGGAGCGGGAGGCTCGGGCGCGGGAACGGGCCGCCGAGGAGTCGCGGC
This sequence comes from Saccharopolyspora sp. NPDC050389, assembly GCF_040655595.1. Lineage (NCBI taxonomy): Bacteria > Bacillati > Actinomycetota > Actinomycetes > Pseudonocardiales > Pseudonocardiaceae > Saccharopolyspora > Saccharopolyspora sp. NPDC050389. The sequence goes on along the minus strand of NZ_JBFAKG010000060.1, from coordinate 36,897 downwards.
GCGAGCTGGTCGCGTGGATCAGCCACGACCTGCGCACCCCGCTGGCGGGAATCCGCGCGATGGCCGAGGCGCTGGCGGACGGCGTGGTCGACGAGCCGGCGGAGGTGTGCGACTACGCCACCCACATCCGCGGCGAGACCGAACGGCTGTCCGGCATGGTCGAGGACCTCTTCGAGCTGTCCCGCATCACCGCCGGCGCGGTGCGGCTCGACTTCTCCGCCGTCCCGCTGCAGGACGTCGTCAGCGAGGCGGTCGCGGTGGAGAACCCGCTGGCGCAGCGCCGGGGAATCCGGCTGCGGGCCGACACCGGCGTCTGGCCGGTGGTGTCCGGCAGCGATCCGGAACTCGCCCGGGTGGTGCGGAACCTGCTGTCGAACGCGATCCGCCACACCCCGCCTGGTGGCTCGGTGGTGCTGACCGCGGGCCGCGACGGCGCGCAGGCCTTGTTCCGGGTGGACGACGCCTGCGGCGGGATCGCGCCCGACGAGCTGGCGCGGGTCTTCGACGTGGCGTTCCGGGGCAGCCAGGCGCGCCGGGACGAGGCGGGCGCCGGGCTGGGCCTGGCGATCGCGCGGGGGCTCGTGCAGGCGCACCACGGGACGATCACGGCCCGCAACCACGGGCCCGGCTGCCGCTTCGAGGTCCGGCTACCGCTCGCCCCTGCCGATCGCGGCGGGCTCGCGTAGCGGGGCGTGCGCGAAAGCCCGCACGCCGTCGGCGAAATCGACCGACGCCCGGAATCCCAGCACCCGCGCCGCCTTCGCCGGATCGGCCACGATGTGCCGCACGTCGTTGGGCCGCGCACCGCCCACGATGCGCGGCGCCGGCCCGCCGCAGGCCCGCGCGAGCTCGTCGGCGAGGTCGCCGATCGTGTGCGGCAGGCCGGAGCAGATGTTGAGCGCGTCCAGTTCTCCTTGCGGCGGTTCGGTTTCCACCGCCGCGACGTTGGCGGCGGCGACGTCGGTGACGTGCACGAAATCCCGCCGTTGCCGGCCGTCCTCCAGCACGACCGGCGCTTCGCCGTTGTGCAGTGCGGAGCGGAACAGCGACGCGACGCCCGCATACGGGGTTCCGCTGGGCATCCACGGCCCGTAGACGTTGTGGTAGCGCAAGGCCCACACGCCGCCACCGGTTTGGCGGGCCCACGCCGCGGCCAGATGTTCCTGCGCGAGCTTCGTCGCCGCGTATGTGCTGCGCGGGTCCAGCGCGGCGTCCTCGGGCACCAGCTCGGGTTCGAGCGGAGTCGCGCAGGCGGGGCATCGGGGTTCGAACTGCCCATCAGCGATGTCGTCGGCTCGCCGCGGGGCGGGCCGGACCAGCGCGTGCTGCGGGCAGCGGTAACGGCCTTCGCCGTAGACGACCATCGACGACGCCAGCACCAGGCGGCGCACCCCGGTCGCGTGCATCGCGGATAGCAGCACCGCGGTGCCGAAGTCGTTGTGCGAGGCGTAGTCGGGCATGTCCGACGGATCGACGCCGTGGCCGACCATCGCGGCCTGGTGGCACACGACGTCCACCCCGTCGAGCAGTCCGCGCACCACGCCGAAATCCCGCACGTCGCCCCGCATCAACCGGTGGCGCGAGCGGGGTTCGGTGCCGTGCGCTTGCGGCAGGAACGCGTCGAGCAGCACGACTTCGTGCCCGCGGTCGGCCAACGCGTCCGCGACGGCCGCTCCGATGAACCCGGCCCCGCCGGTTACCAGAATTCGCACGCCCCGACGGTAAGGCCGACCGACGCCGACCGGCGGGCCGAACGCCGCGACGTCATGATTCCGTCAGATCTTGCCATTGTCTTACGAGGCCGAAAGGCCGCTGGCAGACGCGGCCCGCGCGACGTCGAATGGGGGCATGACCTCGGAACCGATCCCACGGCTTCGCGCCGCCGTGATCGGCCTGCTCGCCACTGGCGCCGCGCTCGGCGCGGGGCACCTCGTCGCAGGCCTCGCCGCCATGCCGTCGCCGTTCGTCGCGGTGGGCGGCGCGCTGATCGACCTGACGCCGGAGCCGGTGAAGGAACTGGCCATCGCGTTGTTCGGCACCGCCGACAAGCTGGCGCTGCAGACCGGAATGGCCCTCGTGATCGCGGCGCTGGCGGTCGTGGCCGGGCTGCTGTCCCAGCGGCGCTGGTGGCCAGGAGCGGTCGTGATCGGCCTGTTCGGGCTGGTCGGCGTGGTCGCGGCGATGTCCCGGCCGGAGGGTGGCCTGCTCGCGGCGCTGACGTCACCAGTGGTCGGCGTCGTCGTGTTCTGGTGGCTGCACCAGGCCGCGCGGCCCGCCGCCGACACCCCGGCCGAGGTGGACGCGGGCCGGCGGAGGTTCCTGATCACTTCGTCGCTGGTGGTCCTAGGCGCGGGTGCGGCCGGGATCGTCGGCGGCATCCTGCAGCGCGGCGCCGGCGTGATCTCCTCGCAGCTCGCGGCCGCCGCGCGCATCCCGAAGGTCCCGGCGCCGCCCATCCCGCCCGGCGCGGACTTCGTCGCCTCCGGCACTCCGACGTTCCTGACGTCGAACCGGGACTTCTACCGGATCGACACGGCGCTGGCGGTTCCGCAGCTCCGCGCCGAGGACTGGCGGCTGCGGCTGCACGGCATGGTGCGGCGCGAGCTGGTGCTGACCTACGACGAGCTGCTGCAGCGCCGGGTGGAGGCCCGCCCGATCACGCTCACCTGCGTGTCCAACGAGGTCGGCGGCCCGCTGATCTCCACGGCGACGTTCGTCGGCGTGCCGGTGCGCGACCTGCTGCTGGAGGCAGGGGTGCGGCCCGGCGCCCAGCAGCTGTTCACCACCAGCGTCGACGGCTACACCGCGGGCACGCCGCTGGACGTGCTGCGCGAACCGGACCGGGGCGCGCTGCTGGCCGTCGGCATGAACGGCGAGCCGCTGCCCACCGAGCACGGTTTCCCGGTCCGCATGGTCGTTCCCGGGCTGTACGGCTACGTGTCGGCGACCAAGTGGCTGGTGGACGCCGAGGTCACCACCTTCGACCGGCAGCACTACTGGGAGCGGCGGGGCTGGGCCCGGCAGGCGCCGATCAAGACTGAGTCCCGCATCGACCGCCCCCGGGCGGGTTCGACGGTGCCCGCCGGGACGGTGACGATGGCCGGGATCGCGTGGGCACAGCACACCGGCATCGACCGGGTGGAGGTCCGCGCCGACGGCGGCGAGTGGCAGCCCGCCGAGCTCGCCACCGACGTCAGCCGCGACACCTGGCGGATGTGGCGTGCCAACCTGAACCTCCCGCCCGGCGATCACGTCGTGGAATGCCGGGCGACCGACCGGACCGGCAAGCCGCAGACGCCGGAGCACCGCTCGGTCGTCCCGGACGGCGCAACCGGTTGGCACGCCGTGAGATTCACCTGCACCACATGACCCGCTAACCCAGGAGCTCTCGGGCCAGCGCTCCGCCCCACCACCGCTCGACTTGATCGGGCGACCAACCGCGTTCCGCGGTGAGCGTGACGTAGACGTCGATGTTGCACAGCGCCCCGTAAATGTCGACGGCGGATTGCACGTCCAAGTCCCGCCGAAGGGTGCCGGCCGGCCAGGCGGAGAACGTCTGGATGCGGGTCTCATCGCCGCGTCGACGACCCTCTCCGTAGGCCACCGCCAGCTCGGGCTCGGTGCGTCCCGCCTCGCGCAGCAGCGCGATGACGTCACCCGCGCGTTCGAACAGCCGCCTGTCGTACGCCGCCATCGCCGCGAGCTGCCGCGCGGGGTCCGACCCTGCGGCTTCGAGCTCGGCGAGCATCTGCCCCACATCGGCCGACATGTCTGCCGCATCCGCCAGGGCGCGGGTCAGCCCGGCCTTGTTCCCGTACGCCGAGTAGACCGTCGGCGCGGAGACTCCCGCCTCGCGCGCCACGTCCCGCACGGTGGTCGCTGCCCAGCCGCGGGCGACGAACAACCGGCGGGCGGCGCGGGCGATCTCGGCCCGCGTCTCGTGCGCTTGCGCGGCGCGGCGCAACGAGTCGTACCGGCGGCGGCCTGGTTCTGCATCCATGATTGCCCTCGAACTTGTCGGTCACTATATTCATTATATGCCGCGTAAAACTAATTCTTTCGCACGAGTCGGCGGCATCGCCGGCATCGGCTTCGCCACCACGATCGTCCTCGCCAACGTGATCGCCGCGCCCGCCGGCCTGCCGCTGACCGGCGCCGACATCGGCGAGGTCAACGCGTTCTTCGGCACGCAGGCCGGCATCGTCGGGATCTCGTCCGCGCTCACGCCCGCAGCTTGGGTGCTGGCCACGTTGTTCGGCGCGGGTGCGGTCGCCGCGCTGCGCCGGTCCGAGCACGACCGGGGCGAAGCCTGGTCGCTGGTCGGACTCGCCGGCCTGATCCTGCAGAACGCCACGTTCGCCGGGGTCATAGCGATACGCCTCGCACTAGGAGCGACGACGGCACAGGACAGCTCCGCCAGCTCTGGGCTGTGGGCGTTGCACGACGCGTTGTTCACCCTCAACGGCACCTTCCTTGCGCTGGGGCTGCTCGGCCTGTCCATCGCCGGGCTGCGCGCCGGCCTCGTCCTGCCGTGGCATGGCGCGTTGGGCCTGGTGTCCGCCGCGCTGCTGTTCGGCTCCGCCACTCTCACCCCGCTGGCCATGGCTCACGGCGGTGCGTTCGGCCTGCTCGGTCTAGTCGGCTGGCTGATGTGGGTCGCGTGGATCGTCATCTACGGCATCAAGCTGATCCGGCTCACCCCGGCTCGCGCTTACGCCTGACCGACCCGGCACGCCTCGAACTCGGTGGTGGTCGCGGGTTCCCGCTCGGGCTCGGCGAGCATGGCGTAGATCGCCACGGACAGCGCCGCGCAGATGGCCGCGCTGGACCACAGCACGACCTGCCAGGCCCCGGTGAAGCTCTGCGTGACGAAATCGAAGAACTGGGGCCGGATTCCGGCCGGGAGCATCGACATCGGCCCGCCGAGGTCACCGGAGTTCACGCTGTTGGCCAAGGCTTCCGGCGTGCCCGGGTAGGAGGGCGACCATCCGTCGCCGAGCCGGTTCCGCAACAGGTCGACCAGAGCCGAACCGGCCGCCGCGATGACCACGGCCTCGCTGCCCAGCCGCAGCGTGTTGAGGAAACCCGCTGCGGCGCCGGTGGATTCGGGCGGCACCACGGTCAGCACCGCCCCGTCGACCAGACCGAAGTTCAACCCGAGACCGACGCCGAGCAGGATCAGCGGCCCGGCCAGCGCCGCGACGCCGACACCGGGCTGGAGGGCGGCGGCCAGCCAACCGACGCCGATCGTCAGGCACGCGAGGCTCAGCACGAACACGGTCCTGGCGGTGACCCCGGTCTTGATCAGCCGGCCCGCCAGGATCGGGGCCACCAGGATGGGCAGGGTCATCAGCAGCATCGTCGCGCCCACCGCCTGGCTGCTCGCCCGGTTGGCGACCAGCAGGTAGTTCGGCAGCAGCGGCAGCAGGATCACAAAGGCGAACGTGACCACCACTGGGATCAGGCACAGCGCCACGAACCTCGCACTGCGCAGCAGCGCCAGGTCGAACATCGGATGCCGCTGCCGCCGCTCGACGAGCACGAACAGCACCATCAGCAGCACCGATCCGGCGAGCAGACCCAGCACGCCGGGACTTCCCCAGCCCCACTGCGGGCCTTCGACGACGCCGAGCATCAGCAGGAACAGGCCGGCGACGAACGTCGTCGTGCCCGGCCAATCCACTTTGGACACAGCCGAGCCGCGTGACTCCCGCAGGAACGGAACGGCGAGCAGGACCAACAGCATCAGCAGCGCGTGCGAACCGAAGAACGACCGCCAGCCGAAGTTGTCGGCCAACAACCCCGCCGCCATGGCGCCCAGGGCGAGCCCGGCGCCGGTGGTGATGCCGACGGCGGCGAACACCCTGGTGCGGGCCGCTCCCTCGAACGTCGTGGCCAGGATCGAACTGCCGCTGGTCAGCAGCGCGGCGGCGCCGACACCGGCGATCCCGCGGGCGAGATCGAGCAGGTAGATGTCGGTCGCCACCGCACTCACCAGCGACGCGACGGCGAACACCACCGCGCCCGCGGCGAAGACGCGGCGGCGTCCGAGCAGGTCGGCCAGCGAGCCGCAGGCGAGCATGAAGCTGGCGAAGGTCAGGTTGTAGGCGTGCACCGCCCACTGCAACGCGTCCAGCGACGCGCGCGTCTCGGCGCCGATGTGCGGCAGCGCCACGCCCGACCCGGTCACCGAGGTCGGCAGGATCAACAGGGTCAGCAGGATCGCGACCAGCGCGATCCCGGACCTCGTCCGGACACCCACGAGGGCACTCATTTCCTTGCAGTTCCTTCAGATTCGCGAAGACTTGGGCTGATCAGGTGCGCGTCACGGCATCGGCGCGACGGGGAACGAGCCAACGAGGCCGCCGTCGACCAGGAGGTCCTGGCCGGTGATGTAGGCGGCGTCGTCGGAGGCAAGGAACGCCACCACCGCCGCCACGTCGTCCGGGTGGCCGAGGGAACCCAGCGGTACCTCGGCGGCGTTGCGCGCCTCGGCTTCGGGATCCTGGTTCGCGGCCCGGTACATCTCCGTGTCGATGTAGCCCGGGCTGACCGAGTTGACCCGGATGCCGCGCGGCGCGAGGTCGGCGCCGAGCGTGCGCGCGAGGTTGTGCACGGCGGCCTTGGTCGCGGAGTAGATCGAGGCGATGGGCAGGCCGCGCTGCAACGTCCAGGAGGCGTTGATGACGATCGCGCCGCCGTCACGCATCAGCGGAAGCGCCTTGCGGATGGTGAAGAAGACGCCCTTGAAGTTGACGTCGACGCTGCGGTCGAAGTCGGCCTCGGTGAGCTCGGTGCTCGGCTTGAAGATTCCGACGCCGGCGTTGGCGAACACCGCGTCCAGCCCGCCGCGCCAGGTCTCGATCCGCCGCATAAGGCGGTCCAGGTCGTCCTGCGAGGTCACATCGGCGCGGACGGCGAGGAGCCGCTCCGCGTCGAGCCCTGCGGCCGCGGCGTCCAGGCGCGTCTGGTCGCGACCGCTGATGACGACGTACGCACCTTCGTCGAGGACCCGGCGCGCGGTGGCGAGCCCCATACCGCTGGCACCGCCGGTGATCAGGACCGTCTTGTTCGTGAATCGCTGCATGCCAACGATCCTCAGGTGGCGCGAGCGCCTCCGGGAGTGTCGGCCGAGCCTGGGTCTGGCACCACCAGTCTCAGCGCGCCGCCGGTTCGGCCGGCAGCTCCGCCAGCCGCGACTCGGTGCCGGTGCCCGGCTTCGGCACGTACAGCAGCAGCCGGTGTCCCGGCTGATCGGCCAGCGGCAGCGAGTTGTACTCGAAGACCAGCTCCCCGACCACCGGGTGGTCGACCACCTTGATCCCTTGGGTCGCGCTGCCGATCCCGTGCTCCGCCCAGATGTCGGCGAACGCGGCGCTCACCGCGCACATGTCCTCGGCCAGCCGGCCGAACTCCGGGTCGTCCGGGTAGCGCGCGGCGTCGGCCCGGAACTGGCCGACGATCTGCCGCGCCCCGTCCTCCCAGTGGCAGATCGCGGCCCGGTAGCGGGCGTTGGTGAAGAAGCTGACCAGGCAGTTGTGATCGATCTGGCTGTAACCAAACACCTCTTCGGCCGCGCGGTTGACGGCGACGAGGTTCCAGTGCCGGTCGATGACGTAGGCGGGGCGCGGCAGCCAGCTGTCGATCACCCGCCGCAGCTCGGGTACGACCTGCCGGTCCACTGGTGGCGCCTGCGGCGGGTTGAGCCCCGCCAGCAGGTAGAGGTGCTCGCGCTCGGCGGTGTCGAGCCGCAGCACGCGCGCGATGGCGTCCAGCACCTCGGCCGACACGTTTATCTCCCGGCCCTGCTCCAGCCAGGTGTACCAGGACGCACCGACCCCGGCGAGCACGGCGACCTCCTCGCGGCGCAATCCCGGCGTACGCCGCCCGCGCCCGGCGGGCATCCCCACGGCCTCGGGCGTCAGCCGGGCGCGCCGCGAGCGCAGGAACTCGCGCATCTCGGCACTGCGCCGCCTTCGGGCCGCTGCGGGAAGCCGTGAAACATCCACCCACCCATGCTAGGAGCACGTTGTCAGAGCAGGCCGAACAGGATCGGGGCCGCGTTGGTCGCGCCGTGGACGACGAGGATCGGCCACATCAGGCGGTACTTGCTCCACAGATACCCGAGGAACAGTCCCAGGACGCCTTGGTTGGCGACGACGGACGCGACGTCGACGGGCAGTTCGCCGGTGCCCTGGATGGCGATGTGCCACACCGCCCAGAGCAGCGACGCGAGCACGATGGCGGGCCACCGGCCGAGCATGACCTCCCACCTGGTCTGCAGCCAGCGCCGGTAGAAGACCTCTTCGAGGAAGCTGTTGACCAGGAACACCACGACGACCGTGACGATCAGCGTGACGAGGTCGACGGTGAGCGCGAAGTCGCTCGGCGGCATCGCCAGCGGACCCGTGTAGCTGAGCACGAACCAGGCCACCACCGGGATCAGCGGGCCCCAACCGCGCCACGGCTGCCGGAGTTCCGCGCCCCTGCGGCGCAGCACCCGGAAGGTCACCACCGGAACGGCGAGCAGCAACACCAGTTTCAGCAGCACGTGAGCTGGCTCGCCGCCACCGGCCGACCACAGCAGCACGGCGAAGAGCACGGCGGCCGCCGCCAGGACCCATGCTTCGACGCGGAGCGCTTTTCCCGCTTCCGCAGGCACTCCGGCCGGCTCCCGCCGGACATCCCACGGCACCAGCCGGACGAGCGCGATGCCGACGAGCGCCGGGATCCACCGGTGCCAGAGCGGAATGGCGTCGTGGTGGTCGGCGGAGTACCTGATACCGGTGTTTCCGGTCAGCAACAGCAAGAGGACCGATCCGGCGAACACGGCCAGTCCCGCGACGAGCACGACCGTCCCGCCGGGCGCGCTCGCCCGCAATTTATTTAGCACAGTTGTACCGTAACGGAAACCGCACAGCTGTGCTATAAAAACGACATGCCGAAGCTCGTCGACCACGACCAGCGGCGCGCCGAACTCGCCCGCGCCGTGTGGGCCGTGATCAGCCGCGACGGCATCGAAGGCGCCACGGTGCGGAAGGTCGCCGACGAGGCCGGCGTCTCCATCGGCGGGCTGCGACACTACTTCGACAGCCAGCGCGGACTGCTCCGCTTCGCGGCGGAAGCGGTGGCCACCAACGCCGGCGCACGCCTCACCGAGCACCTGTGCAACGAGCAACCCGGCATGCGGCGGGCACAGCTGCTGCTGGAGGAGCTCCTCCCGCTCGACGACGAGCGCCGCGTGGAGGTGGACGTGTGGTCGGCCTGCCTGATGCGGGCGCGCGTCGACCGCTCGCTCGACGGGCTGCGGAAGGCGGCGTGGGAAGGCGAACGGCACGCCTGCCGGATCGCGGTCGCGGACTGCTGCGCCGTGCCGCCCCCGGCCGCCATCGGCGACGAGCTCCCCCGCGCCCGGCTGGAGCAGCGGGCCAGGCACCTGCACATCTTCGTGGACGGCCTGACGTTGCAGGCGGCGACCTATCCGCGCGAGCTTCCGGCCGCGGAGGTGCGCCGCATGCTCCGCGCGGAGCTGGAGCTCGTTTCCGGCTCCGCGCAGGCGAAATCCCGGAAGGGCTGAGCAGCCGTCAGCCCGCGAGGCCGTCGAGTTCGGCCGCGTTGCCGCCGCCGCTTTGGGCCAGGTTGCGCAGTTCCTGGAGGGCGACCGACAGCATCGACACGTCCGGTTCCGCGGCTTCCTTCAGCAGCACGAAGGTTTCCCGGTACATCCGGACGCGGTCGGGATTGCCGTCGAGCCAAGCGTCGACGAGCCGGTCCGGTGGCGTCGACTCGTCCGCGTCGTGCAGCGCAGCGGCGGTGAGCCTGCGGCGCTGGGTGAGCAGGTCGTCGCGCAGCGATGCCTTGGCCAGCATGGTCCAGTGCGAGTCGCTCGCCTGCTCCACCGCCTGTTCCTTCAGCCAGTCGAGGTCGAGCCGCTCGCCCAGCGCGAAGTACAGCCCGGCCGTCCACTCCAGGTCGCGGCCGGATGCCCACGAGATCTCCGCGATGTCCATGCCCGAGCACAGTGGGTCGAGCACGAAGACCCGCTCGCACAGCCGCTCCGGGACGCCGGCCCCGGCCAGCGCGGCGATCGCCCGCTCCACCCGCCGCCGCTCCCGTCCGGCGAGTCGGCCGCGCAGGGCGCGGGCCAACCGCAGCATCGCCGGCCGGAACCGCCGTACCTCGAACGCCGTGTCGATCTCCCGGCGGTTGCGCAGCAACCACAGCGCCACCTGCTCGACGACCTCACGGACCGCAGCCAGCAGCCGCAACTGGGCATGAGCGTGCCGGGGCAGCTCCAGGGCGTCGATCTCCGCCCAAATCGCGGGCAGGTCCAGCAGGTCGCGCGTCGCGACGTAGACCCGGAACGGCGCGCTGAGGTCCCCGGTGAGCTGCATCAGGCGGCGCAGCACCCCAGATCCCAGCCTGTTGATCATCTCGTTGGCCAGCACGGTCGTGGCGATCTCCCGGCGCAGCGGGTGGGCCTGGATCTCGTCGGCGAACTCGGCGCGCAGCGCCGCGGGCAGGTACTCGGCGGTCCCGGCCATCACGTGCGGATCGTCCGGCACCGCCGAATCGAGCACCATCCGGTGGAACTGGTTCTTGCTGTGCGCGAGCAGCATGGCCAGCTCCGGCCGGGTCAATCCCAGCCCCAGCGCCCGCCGTTGGGCGATGACGTCGTCGTCCGGCAGCGACTCCAGCGCCCGGTCGAGGAAGCCCTCGCCCTCCAGGAATCGCATCAGCTGCAGGTTCCGGTCCAGGGTGGTCTGGCCGAGCGCTTCGCTGACGCTGATGGACTGCGCCTGCCGGTAGTTGTCGGCCAACACCTGCTCGGCGACCTCGGCGTCGATTTCGGCGAGCAGCCGGTCGCGGCGCTGCGGCGGGAGCATACCGGCCGAGTCCAGCAGGATCTTGAGGTTCACCTCGCGGTCGGAGATGTCGACGCCTGCCGAGTTGTCGATGAAGTCGGTGTTGATGCGGCCGCCGCGCAGGGCGAACTCGATCCGGGCGGGTTGGGTGAACCCGAGGTTGCCGCCCTCGGCGACCACCCGCGCCCGCACCTGCTCCGCGTCGACCCGGGCACCTTCGTTCGCCCTGTCCCCGACCTGTGCGTTCGACTCCGCGGCGGCCTTCACGTACGTGCCGATGCCGCCGTTGAACAGCAGGTCGACCGGCGCCCGCAGGATCGCCTGGATGAGCTCGTCGGCCGGCAGCGATGCCACGTCGACGTCGAGGACGCGGCGGACCTGCGAGGTCAGCGGGACCGACTTCGCGCTGCGGGCGAACACCCCGCCGCCGGGCGAGATCAGCGTCGGGTCGTAGTCCGCCCACGAGGAGCGCGGCAGGTCGAACAGCCGGCGGCGCTCGGTCCAGGACGCCAGCGGATCCGGTGCGGGGTCGAGGAAGATGTGCCGGTGGTCGAAGGCGGCGACCAGTTTCACGGTGCGCGACAACAGCATCGCGTTGCCGAACACGTCGCCGGACATGTCGCCGATCCCGGCCGCGGTGAACTCGTCGCGCTCCGGGTCCATGCCCAGCTCGCCGAAGTGGCGGCGCACCGATTCCCAGGCGCCGCGCGCCGTGATCGCCATCGCCTTGTGGTCGTAGCCGCGCGAGCCGCCCGACGCGAACGCGTCGCCCAGCCAGAACCCGTACTCCGCGGCGATCGAGTTCGCCAGGTCGGAGAACGCCGCGGTGCCCTTGTCTGCGGCCACCACCAGGTACGGGTCGTCGGAGTCGTGGCAGACCGTGTCCGCCCTCCGGAGCACCGCGCCGCCGCGGCGGTTGTCGGTGACGTCGAGCAGCCCGCGGACGAACATCGTGTAGCAGTCGCGCACTTCCGCGGCCACGGCCTCCAGGTCGGTGCTCGGCGGCGGTCGTTTGACGACGAACACGCCCTTGGCGCCCTGCGGCACGATGACCGCGTTCTTGACCATCTGCGCCTTCAGCAGGCCCAGCACCTCCGTGCGGAAGTCCTCCGGGCGATCCGACCAGCGGATGCCGCCGCGGGCCACCTTCGCCGCGCGCAGGTGCACGCCCACCAAGCGCGGCGAGTAGACGAACGTTTCCACGGCGGGCCGGGGCTCAGGCAGGAAGGGCAGCTTGCCCGGGTCGAGCTTGAGCGTCAGGTGCGGCTTGGCGCGGCCGTCGCGCCCGCGCTGGAAGAAGTTGGTCCGCACCGCCGCGAGCACCACGGTCCGCACGGCGCGCAGCACCCTGTCCTCGTTGAGGTGCACGACGGCGTTGAGCGCCGCCTCGACGCGGGAGTCCAGCGCGGCCTGCCGCCCGGGGTCGGCGACCGCCGGGTCGAATCGGGTCCGGAACAGCGCCACCAGCAGCCTGGTCACCTCGCGGTGCGTGAGCAGCGTGCGCTCCACGTACGACTGGCTGAACGTGACGCCTCCTTGCCGCAGGTACGCGTGGATCGCGCGCAGCAGCACCACGTCCCGCCAGCCGATCCCGGCCTTCAGCACGAGCTGGTTGAAGCCGTCGTCCTCCGCGTCTCCGCACCACACCGCGGTGAACGCGGCCGCCACCAGATCCCGCGCGACGGGGTCGGCCAGCAGCGCGGAATCCCTCGGCAGCAGCTCGAACTCCTCGACCCGGACGGCGGTGCGGCCCGCCGGGCGCACGTCGAACGGCCGGTGGTCGGCGATGCGCAGGCCCATGTTCTCCAGCACCGGGAACACGTCGGCGAGCAGCGCCGGGCGCGGGCTCGACCAGAGCAGCGCGAACCGGGCGCTGGCGCCGGAACCCAGCAGCGGCAACATCGTCAGCCGGGGCCCGGCGTCGGACCGGAACTCCTCCAGCGCGCCGACGTCCAGGGCGGCCTGGCCCGCGGAGAACACGTCCTGGTAGCCGGCGGGAAACGCCTCCGCGTACCGGGCGAACAACCGGCTCCCTTCGGCGGAGCCGTACCGATCCGCCAGCTGGACGCGGAACCCGTCCTGCCACGACTCGGTCGCGGGAACGACCACCGCCACCACCCCCTCGACGAACGAGGGCCGCCTCGACGGTCCTGGCCCGAGTCTAGGCCGCCGCCACCGGGCCCACACCGCACCGGCCACCACCCGCCACAGCAGCCCCTGCCGACGCTCCCGCAGCGCCCGCGAAGCCCGGCCGTTCATCCACATCGGACGATTTCCGCGCAGGCCCGGCCCGCCGAATGGATCAAGTCCGCTCCGCCGACCGAGCCGCGCCGCGCAACCGCGCCCAGGGCACCGGCCGACCCGCGATCAGGCCCGCTCCGGACGGCTCGTCCGATTGATTGACGACTAATGGTGGTTCACTTGATCCGAATAGTGGATCACCTGTCCATCAAAAGGACATAAAGATGGCATCAGACCATTCGAGACTCCTTCAAGGATTCCCAAAACAACTTCAAAGTTTCTTGGTATATACCAAACAAAGATCACCCGATAGTACGAAATCGCTGTTCACCAAGCCATGATGAAATCCCAATTCACTGCCAAATTGGACAAAAGAAATCAGAGAACCACAGTCGCACAAATCGGTCAGCGAGAGTTTTTCGCAATTTAACCGATGTGAAGTTTCCCATACTTAATGCCGATGCGCGGCGGATAACTCGACCCTAAATTGTGATCGCGGAACAACGCGGCATTCGCCGCGACCTTTCTCCGCGAGACCGGGAGAAGTAACCATGTGCGCAGCACCGATCCGGGACGCCGAAGGAGCCCCCGGACGATTCCCCGAAGACCGGACGGAGGGCACCGCCGGTGACGCACTGCTGAGACTCAGCCGCCTGGTGTCCAAAGCGGACACCTCCGCGGACCTGCGCGCGGTGTACCGCAGCGGCGGCCGCGAGGGCGACGCCTTCTACCGCGACCGGTGGAGTCACGACAAGGTGGTGCCCTCCACGCACGGCGTGAACTGCACCGGCTCCTGCCGGTGGAACGTGTACGTCAAGGACGGCATCATCACCTGGGAGGCGCAGGACACCGACTACCCGAGCGTCGGCCCGGACCGGCCCGAGTACGAGCCACGCGGCTGCCCGCGCGGCGCCTCGTTCTCGTGGTACTCCTACTCCCCCACCCGCATCCGCTACCCGCACGCCCGCGGCGTGCTGGCGGAGATGTACCGCCAGGCCCGACGGGAAACCGGCGATCCGGTCGCCGCCTGGCGGTCCATAGTGGACGATCCGGAGCGGAGGTGGCGCTACCAGCGGGCGCGCGGCAAGGGCGGGCTGGTCCGCATCACCTGGGACGAGGCGGTCGAGATGATCGCCGCCGCGCATGTGCACACCATCGCCGCGCACGGCCCGGACCGCGTCGCCGGTTTCTCCCCGATCCCGGCTATGTCGATGGTCTCGCACGCGGTCGGCTCGCGGTTCATGGCGCTGATCGGCGCGCCGATGTTGTCGTTCTACGACTGGTACGCCGACCTGCCGGTCGCCTCGCCGCAGGTGTTCGGCGACCAGACCGACGTGCCCGAGTCGGCGGACTGGTGGGACGCCGCCTACCTCATGATGTGGGGCTCCAACGTGCCGGTGACCCGCACGCCGGACGCGCACTGGATGACCGAGGCGCGCTACCGGGGCCAGAAGGTCGTGGTCGTCTCGCCCGACTACGCCGACAACACCAAGTTCGCCGACGAATGGCTCGCGCCGCACCCCGGCACCGACGCGGCGCTGGCGGTGGCGATGGGCCACGTGGTGCTCAAGGAGTTCTTCGTCGACAACCCGACGCCGTTCTTCACCGACTACGTGCGGCGCTACACCGATCTGCCGTTCCTCGTCAGCCTCGTCGAGCGCGGCGGCGGACTCGTGCCGGGCAAATTCGTCACCGCCGCCGACCTCGGCGGCGAAGGCCGGCACGAGGAGTGGAAGACCGTCCTCCTCGACGACGCGACCGGCGAACCCGTGGTGCCCAACGGATCCATGGGATTCCGGTGGAACGACGACGAGAACGGGCGGTGGAACCTCGACCTCGGCGCCGTGACACCGCGGCTGAGCCTGCACGGCCACGGCGGCGAAGCGGTCGAGGTGATGATGCCCCGCTTCGACGCCCCGGACGGCACCGGCGCGGCCGTCACCCGCGGCGTCCCGGCGGCCCGGCTGCGCCCGGACGGCCCGCTGGTGACGACCGTGTTCGATCTGCTGCTCGCGCAGTACGGGGTCGGCCGAGAAGGCCTGCCCGGCAGCTGGCCGTCCGGCTACGACGACGCGGACGAGCCCGGCACGCCCGCCTGGCAGGAGCAGATCACCTCGGTGCCCGCCGCGCGGGCGGCGCGGATCGCCCGGGAGTTCGCCGACACCGCGATCCGCTCCAAGGGCCGGTGCATGATCCTCATGGGCGCGGGCACCAACCACTGGTTCCACTCCGACGAGGTGTACCGGACGTTCCTGACCCTGCTGCTGCTCACCGGCTGCCAGGGCCGCAACGGCGGCGGCTGGGCGCACTACGTCGGGCAGGAGAAGGTCCGGCCGCTGACCGGCTGGGCCACGCTGGCGTCCGCGGCGGACTGGCAGCGCCCGCCCCGCCAGATGATCGGCACCGCCTGGTTCTACCTGCACACCGGGCAGTGGCGCTACGACGGGCTCACCGCGGACGCGCTCGCCTGGCCCGGCGCGGCCGGGACGCTTTCCGGCGCGACGGCCGCCGACTGCCTCGCCCGCTCGGCGCGCGCGGGCTGGATGCCGTCCTATCCCACCTTCGACCGCAACCCGCTGGACCTCGCCGACGAGGCCGAGGCCGCCGGCCTCGAACCGGGCGAGCACGTCGTGCGGGAACTGCGGGAAGGCCGGCTCGGTTTCGCGGGGGAGGATCCGGACGCGCCGGGCAACTGGCCGCGCGTGCTGACGGTGTGGCGCTCCAACCTGCTGGGCTCGTCGGCCAAGGGCAACGAGTTCTTCCTCAAGCACCTGCTGGGCACCGACGCCTCGCCGCGCTCGACCGAGCCCGACCGGCCGCCCGCCGAGGTGCACCGCGCCGAGGCGGCCGAGGGCAAGCTCGATCTGCTGCTGTCGCTGGACTTCCGGATGACCAGCACCACGCTGTTCTCCGACGTCGTGCTGCCCGCCGCGACCTGGTACGAGAAGCACGACCTGTCCAGCACGGACATGCACCCGTACGTGCACTCGTTCAACGCGGCCGTCGACCCGCCGTGGCAGTGCCGCACCGACTTCGACGCGTTCCACGCCGTCGCCAAGAAGTTCAGCGAACTCGCCGCGCAGCACCTCGGCGTCCGGCGGGACGTGGTGGCGACCGCGCTCGGCCACGACACCCCGGGCGAAGCGGCGCAACCCGGTGGCGTGCTGCGCGACTGGCGCAACGGCGACGTCGACCCGGTTCCCGGCCGGACCATGCCGACGCTCACCGTCGTCGAGCGCGACTACCCCGCGGTGGCCGCGAAACTCGGCGCGGTCGGCCCGCTGCTGGACAAGCTCGGCACCACGACCAAGGGCTACACCGTCGAGGTCGGCCCGGAACTGGCGTGGCTGGCCGAGGCGAACGGGGTCGCGGTCGGCGGACCTGCCGCCGGCCGCCCGCTCCTGGACACCGACCGCCGCGCCGCCGACGCCATCCTCGCGCTGTCCGGCACCACCAACGGCCGGCTCGCCAACGAGGGATTCCGGGTGCTGGAGGACCGCGTCGGCCGCGACCTGACCCACATCTCGACCCACCACACCGGACACCGGGTGACCTTCGCCGACACCAGATCCCGGCCGGTGCCGGTGGTCACCAGCCCGGAGTGGTCCGGCGACGAGTCCGGCGGCCGGCGCTACTCGCCGTTCACCATCAACGTCGAACAACTCAAGCCCTGGCACACCCTCACCGGCCGCCAGCACTTCTTCCTGGACCACGACTGGATGGCCGAGCTCGGCGAGCAGCTGCCGCTGTACCGGCCGCCGCTGGACCTGCACCGGCTGGCCGGCGAACGCCGGCTCGGCCCGGACGGCACCGCCGAGGTGGTGGTGCGCTACCTGACGCCGCACTCGAAGTGGTCGATCCACAGCGAATACCAGGACAACCCGATCATGCTGACGCTCTCCCGCGGCGGACCGACGTTCTGGATGAGCCCGGCGGACGCCGCCGCCATCGGAGTCGCCGACAACGACTGGGTGGAGGCCGTCAACCGCAACGGCGTCGTGGTCGCCCGCGCGGTCGTGTCACACCGGATGCCCACCGGCACCGTGTTCATGTACCACGCGCAGGACCGGACGGTGAACGTGCCGAAGAGCGAGACCACCGGCCGGCGCGGCGGGATCCACAACTCCCTGACCCGCGTGCAGATCAAACCGACGCACCTCATCGGCGGCTACGCGCAGCAGTCCTTCGCGCTGAACTACCACGGGCCCACCGGCAACCAGCGCGACGAAGTCACCGTCATCCGCCGCCGCAACCAGGAGGTCGAGTACTGATGCGCGTCATGGCACAACTGTCCATGGTGATGAACCTGGACAAGTGCATCGGCTGCCACACCTGCTCGGTCACCTGCAAGCAGACCTGGACCAACCGGGGTGGCGTCGAATACGTCTGGTTCAACAACGTGGAAACCCGCCCCGGGCAAGGATATCCGCGCCGCTACGAGGACCAGCGGCAGTGGCGCGGCGGCTGGGAGCTAGACCGCCGCGGCCGGCTGAAGCTGCGCGGCGGCGGGCGGCTGCGCAAGCTCGCGACGCTGTTCGCCAACCCGGACCTGCCGGAGCTCGACGACTACTACCAGCCCTGGACCTACGACTACCGCATGCTGCTCGAGGCGCCGCTGGGCGACGACACCCCGGTGGCCCGCCCCAACTCGGCGATCACCGGACGCCCGGCGAACGTCCAATGGGGACCGAACTGGGAGGACTCGCTGGGCGGCACGCCCGAGCACGGCGAGTCGGATCCGGTGGTGGCGAAGCTGCGCACCGAGCTGGGCACCCGCATCCGGTTCGAGTTCGAGCAGTCGTTCATGTTCTACCTGCCGCGGATCTGCGAGCACTGCCTCAACCCGTCCTGCGTCGCCTCGTGCCCGTCGGGCGCGATGTACAAGCGGGCCGAGGACGGCATCGTGCTCGTCGACCAGGACCGCTGCCGCGGCTGGCGGATGTGCGTTTCCGGCTGCCCGTACAAGAAGGTCTACTTCAACCACAAGACGGGCAAGGCCGAGAAGTGCACCTTCTGCTATCCCAGGATCGAGGTCGGCCAGCCGACGATCTGCTCGGAGACCTGCGTCGGCCGCCTGCGCTACATCGGCGTGCTGCTCTACGACGCGGACCGGGTCGGCGAGGCGGCCGCGGTGACCGACGAGCACCAGCTCTACCCGGCGCAGCGCGACCTCTTCCTCGACCCGAACGACCCGGAGGTGGCGGCGGCGGCCGAGCGGGCGGGCATCCCGCACGACTGGGTCGAGGCGGCCCGGCGTTCGCCGGTCTACGACCTGATCTGCCGCTACCGCGTCGCGCTGCCGCTGCACCCGGAATACCGCACGATGCCGATGGTCTGGTACATCCCGCCGCTGTCGCCGGTGGTGGATGCCGTCGCCGAGACCGGGTTCGACGGCGAGGAGGCCGGGAACCTCTTCGGCGCCATCGACGCGCTGCGCATCCCGATCGAGTACCTGGCCGAGCTGTTCACCGCGGGCGACATCGGCCCGGTGCGCGATTCCCTGCGCAAGCTGGCGGCGATGCGTTCCTACATGCGTTCGGTGAACCTGGACGAGCCGCCGGACGAGGAGCCGGTGCGGGCGGCCGGGCTGGACACCGCGGAGCTGCGGTCGATGTACCGGCTGCTGGCCATCGCGAAGTACGACGACCGCTACGTCATCCCGACCGCGGGCATCGGCGACGCGCACGAGCTGGAGGCGCTGGCGACGACGTGCAGCCTGGACACCGACGGCGGCCCCGGTATGGGCGGCCTGCGCTCGGGCAGCACCGACCTCGTCGTGTGGAACGAGGGCGGACGCCCGGAGGGCATGTTCCCGACGCTGCGCGGGGAGAAGTCATGAGGCGCCGCCGCCTGGACGCCCGTTCGCGCGCGCTGGTGCGCCAGATCGCCGCGTGGTGCCTGCACTATCCCGACGCCGAGCTGGCGCGGCGGATGGGCCTGCTGCGGGAATGCCTCGGCGAAATCGCCGGAAGCGACCCGGCGAAACACCTGCACCGCACCCTTGAGCACCTCGCGGGAACACCGGCGCAGGAGGCCGAGCAGCACTACGTCGAGGTGTTCGACGTCAGTCCCCGCCGCGGCCTCTACCTGACCTGGTACGTGCACGGCGACACCCGGCTGCGCGGCGGCGCGCTGGCCGAGCTGGCGGGTGTCTACCGCACGCACGGCTACCGCGTCGCCGGCGGTGAACTGCCGGACTACCTGCCCGCGCTGCTGGAGTTCTCGACCGCCGAGCGGCGCGAAGGCGAGCGCCTGCTCGGCCGCTTCCGGCCGGCGATCGAGGTGCTGCACCGCAAGCTGGCCGAGCTCGACACGCCCTACGCTTCGGCCGTGCAAGCCGTGCTCGACGTCGTGCCGCAGCAGCGCGAACGCGCCGCCGTTCCAGCGCAGCCGCCGACCGAACAGGTCGGCCTGCAGCCCTTTTCACTCACCCTCCAGGAAGGTCGCCGATGACCAGCCCGATCGACGTGGTGTTGTGGGCCGTGCTGCCGTACGTCGTGATCGCCGTGTTCGTCGGCGGCACGGTGTGGCGGTACCGGTACGACAAGTTCGGCTGGACCACCCGGTCCAGCCAGCTGCACGAATCCCGCCTGCTGCGGATCGGCAGCCCGCTGTTCCACTATGGACTGCTGTTCGTCGTCGGCGGGCACGTGCTCGGCCTGGTGGTGCCGAAGTGGCTCACCGAGGTGTTCGGCGTGACGGAAGCGAACTACCACGTGGTGTCGCTGGGCATGGGCACCTTCGCGGGCTGCGCCGCGCTGGCCGGGCTGCTCGTCCTGCTGTGGCGGCGGCTGCGCAACCACGCGGTGCGCGGCGCGACCAGCCGCAGCGACCTGTTCACCTACACCGCGCTGACGGCCACGATCTGCCTCGGCCTGTGGACGACCGTCATCGACAACGGCGTCCGCGGCCCGTACGACTACCGCGAGACGATCGGGCCGTGGTTCCGCGGCATCTTCCTGCTGCAGCCGCACCCGGAGCTGATGGCGGACGCCCCGCTGGACTACCGGCTGCACGCGCTGCTCGGCCTCGCCTTGTTCGCGCTGTGGCCGTTCGGCCGGCTCGTGCACGCCTTCAGCGCGCCGGTGCAATACCTGTTCCGCCCCTACGTCGTCTACCGCAGCCGCAGCGGCGACCGCGTGGGCACCAGGCAGGCGCCGCGCGGCTGGCAGCGGCTGTAGCGCGGATGATCTGGCAGCGCGTGCCGCCCGAATCCGGCGCGGCGGTGATGGGTCTCGGGGTGATGTCGGTCGCCGGTCACCTGGCGGGTTTCCCCGTTCTCTCGGCGGTGCTGCTCGCGGTGGCCGCGGGGCTGTGGGGTGTGCTGGGCGTGGCGTTCCTGGCGCGGCTGGCCTTCGACAACGAGCGCTGGATGTCGGAGGCCGGTCGCCCCGGCGCGCTGACGTGCGTCGCCGGGACCGGTGTCCTCGGCCTCGCCCTGGTCCTGCACGGCTGGTCCACCGGCTGGATCTTCCTCGTGCTGACGACGCTGCTGTGGTTCGGGCTGATGCCCCTGGTGCTGCGCGGCCTGGCCACTCCGACCGTCGGGGTGAGCTTCCTGGTCTGCGTCGGCACGCAGTCGCTGGCGGTGCTGGCCGGTCAGCTGGCCGCCGACACGCGATCTCCGTTCCTGCTCGCGGTTTGCGCCACCTCCGCGGCGGTCGGCTTGGCACTCTACGTCCTGGTGCTCGTCCGGTTCGACTTCCGGCAGCTGACCCGCGGAGCAGGTGATCACTGGGTCGCCGGAGGCGCGCTCGCGATCAGCACCGTGGCCATCGCCAAGCTGGACTCCGCGGTGCAGGAGCTCGCCGCGCCGGGCGCGTTCGCCACCGCGGTGCGCGCGATCGGCATCGCGCTCTGGGCGATCACCATGTGCTGGTACGCGGTGCTGGCGGCGGCCGAGCTGCTCGCACCGCGGCTGCGCTACGACTTCCGCCGCTGGGCAACGGTTTTCCCGCTCGGCATGACCTGCACGGCGAGCTTCGGCACGGCGGCGGCGTCCGGCATGACGTGGATGGCCGACACGGCCCGGATCCTCCTGTGGCCGGCCCTGGCGGTCCTGTGCTTGACCGCCTGGGGCACCATCCACAACCTCGCAAGGCCGAAGCCCGGGCCGTGATCGGCAGCCGGTCGGACGCCTCGTGGTCGTGATGGCGATCGCGGCCACAGGAACGAAGCGCCCGGCCGTGATCGGCGTTTTCGCTCCGGCAAGGCGGAATCCATGACGGCGTCACCGGCGGCTCGTATGCTCCCGGGGTTGTGACCGCCTCTCGCCGGAGAAATGTCGTCATCGCCCTTGCCGCGGCGCTGATCTCGCTGCTGCCGCACACCGCGCAGGCCGCGCCCCACCACGGCATCGACGTCCTCGACTTCAACATCCACACAGGCATCGGCGCCGATGGGCGGCTCGTCCTGGCCCGCACCGCGGAGGTCATCGCCGGCGCGGACGTCGTCGGCCTGCAGGAGGTCGACGCGCACTGGTCGGCGCGCAGCGGCTACGCCGACCAGGTCGCGCAGCTGGCCCGGATGACCGGAATGCACGCGTTCTTCGCGCCCATCTACGACCTCGACCCGGAGCCCGGGCGCACCGAGCGCCGCCGGTACGGCGTCGCTCTGCTCAGCCGGTTCCCCATCATCCGCGCCGAGAACCACCAGATCACCCGGCTCTCCACGGTCGATCCCGAGCCGGTGCCGAAGCCGATGCCCGGCTTCGCCGAGGCCGTCCTCGCGACTCCCGGCGGGCCGACCCACGTCTACGTGACGCACCTCGACTACCGGCCCGATCCGGCCGTCCGGCAGACGCAGGTCGCCGAGACGATCCGCATCCTGGACCAGGATCCGCCGCGCGCCCGGCAACTCCTGCTCGGCGACTTCAACGCCGGGCCCCACGCGCCGGAGCTGGCTCCGCTGCTGGCGCGCATGCGGGACGGCTGGGCCGCCGCGAACGGGCCGGACGGCGGGCTGACGTTCCCCACCCAGGCTCCCGAGAACAGGATCGACTACGTGACCTTCGCCGGGCGGTTGCGCGCGATCCGCGCCGAGGTCCCCGACACGCAGGCTTCCGATCACCGGCCGGTGCTGGTGACTGTGGCCGGATAGGTCTTCCTACTCTTTCCGCCCGGCCGCGGCGTTGGCAGACTCGGCTCGCGAACGCCGACGACGTCGGGAGGGAGCTGGGGGCGATGTCCGACGTGCGTTTCGAACTCAACTACCGGGAACGCGCCACCCTGCGGGCAGTCGCCGCGGGCCGCGTCCAGATCATCTGCAGCTGCGAGCCGGATCTGTTCATCGACGGAGTGGCCTTCTGCGATCAGCCCACGGCGCACCGGCTCGTGCACCAGGGCCTGATGCGCCCGGCCGTGCCGGGCGAACCGGGCGAGCTGGTGGCCGCAGAACTCACCGGGCCGGGGATGGAGCAGCTTGGGATGGCTGTTCCGCGGTGAGCTCGTGGAGCAGTTCGACGGTGCGCTTGGCCGCCGGGTGCTCCGCGATCGACTTCTTCACCGCCGCGCTGATCCGCCGGACCGGCGCCGGTGACACCACGGGCACCGAGCGCAGCCCGCCGGGCAGGTTGCCGATGCCCAGCCGCGGGATCACCGTGATGCCGATGCCCGTTGCCACGAAAGGGATCGCGGTCTGGTAGTCGTGCGTCTCCACGACGAACCGCGGGGCGAACCCGGCTTCCGCGCAGGCCCCGAGGAGCACCTTGCGGCAGGCGCCCTGGACGACGTCGTTGTCCACCCAGCGCAGTTCGGCCAGATCCGCCAACGGCACCTCGGTCCGCTGGGCGAGCGGATCGTCGTCGCGGACGACCACGAGGTACGGGTCGTCGATGAGGCGGTGCACGTCGACCAGCGGGGAGTGCTCGCTGTCCGGATGTTCGACGAAGATGTCGATGTCGGGATCGGCCTCCAGGATGTCGGTCATCCGCAGGTCGAGCCGCAGTTCGGGGAACTCGGCGCGCAGTGCGGCCACGAGCGTCGGCAGCCAGGTCGAGCCGGCGGAACCGAAGTAGCCGATCGAGAGGCTGCCGACCCGGCCGGCGCGCAGATCGCCGACGACGCCTTCGACCCGGCTCAGTGCCGCGAACAGCGGTTCCGCCTCGGCCGCGAGCGTCCGGCCGGCCATGGTCGGCTCGATGCCCCGGCCGACCCGCTCGAACAGCCGCAGCCCGGTCTCGCGCTGCAGCGAGGCGAGTTGCTGGCTGACCGCCGATGGCGTGTAGCCGAGCGCCGTCGCGCTCGCGCGGATCGATCCCGTTGCGACAACCGCCCGCAGCACGCGGAGCCGAGGTACGTCGAGCATCCTCCAACTGTACAGGTGAGCTTAATCATTGTGCAGAACTAATCGCTTGTCCTTGTCAATTGGACTGGCGACGATAGCTGACGTGACCGGACAACTCCAGATCTCCGAATCCGCCCCGGCCGGGGCACAACGCGGCAAGGCGGCGGCCGCCGTCATCGTGACCGTGCTGCTGTGGGCATCGGCGTTCGTCGCCATTCGCGGCATCGGCGAAACCCTGTCCCCCGCGCCGATGGCGTTGATCCGGATCGCGGTCGCCGCAGCCGCGCTCACGATTCTCGTGCTGATCCGGCACCACGGCTCGGCCCCGGTCCCGCGCTCCCGCCGCACGCTGACGTTGATCGCGGTGTACGCAGTGCTGTGGCTCGCCGGATACACGGTCGTCCTCAACGCCGCCGAGCGGCACATCGACGCGGGAACCGCCGCGCTGCTGGTGAACATCGCGCCCCTGCTGATCGCCTTCGGCGCGGGGCTGTTCCTGGGCGAGGGCTATCCCAAGGCGCTCGTCGCCGGCTCCGTGGTGGCGCTGGGCGGGCTGTCGATCATCGCACTTGGTTCCTCCGGTGACCGGGACTGGCTCGGCGCGGCGCTCTGCGTGCTGGCCGCCGTCCTGTACGCGGCGGGAGTGCTCGTCCAGAAGGCCGCGCTTCGCGGGGTGGACGGCACGATCGCGATCTGGCTCGGTTGCCTCGTCGCCACCGCGGTGCTCCTGCCGTGGGCCCCGCAACTGATCACCGAACTCCAGGCGGCTCCGGCCGGCGCGATCCTCGCCTCCGTCTACTTGGGCCTGTTCCCGACGGCGATCGGCTTCACGACGTGGGCCTACGCCCTCCACCGGATGCCGGCGGGAAGGCTCAGCGCGGCGAGCTACGCGGTACCGGTGGTGTCGATCCTGCTGTCCTGGCTGTTGCTGGCAGAGGTCCCCACGGCCTACGGCCTGATCGGAGGCGCGATCTGCCTCATCGGAGTCGCGATCTCCCGCCGAACCAGCACTGGCCGCGCGAAGTCGGCCGACGCGTTGACAAAGTGAGTCTCTCTAAGCAAATCTTCAGCGCGGCGAGGCCTGGGCACGCCGGGCCGGGTGGACGGGAGTTTGCGGCATGACCGATGGCGGCGCAGCAGCGGCCGGGACCGGGTTCTTCTCGTCCGTGGACGACGTGTCCGCGAAGCTGGCCGAGGTCGGCTACCTCGCTTCGACCGCCGTCGCCACCACCGTTTTCCTGGCCGACCGGCTCGGCAAGCCACTGCTGGTCGAGGGCCCGGCCGGGGTCGGCAAGACCGAGCTCGCCAAGGCCGTCGCGCAGGTCGGCGGCGCTCGCCTGGTCCGGCTGCAATGCTACGAGGGCGTCGACGAGGCCCGCGCGCTCTACGAGTGGAACCACGCCAAGCAGCTGCTGCGGATCACCGCCGGTCGCGACGAGACCTGGGACGAGGCGCGCACCGACATCTTCAGCGAGGAGTTCCTGCTCGCCCGGCCGCTGCTGACCGCCATCCGGGGCGACGAGCCGACGGTGCTGCTGATCGACGAGACCGACAAGGCCGACGTCGAGGTGGAGGGGCTGCTGCTGGAGGTGCTCAGCGACTTCCAGGTGACGGTGCCCGAACTGGGCACGATCACCGCGGCGCGCCGCCCGTTCGTCGTGCTCACCTCCAACGCGACCCGCGAGCTTTCCGAGGCGCTGCGCCGCCGCTGCCTGTTCCTGCACATCGACTTCCCCGACGCCGAGCTGGAGCAGCGGATCGTCCGGCTGAAGGTGCCCGGGCTCGACGACGCGCTGGCCGACTCGCTGGTCGAGGTGGTCGGCGCGCTGCGCGGAATGGAACTGCGGAAGGCGCCGTCGGTCGCCGAGACCATCGACTGGGCCCGCACGCTGCTCGCCCTCGGCGCCGACAGCCTGGACGAGGCGATCGTCCGCGACAGCCTCGGCGTGATCCTCAAGCACCAGGACGACGTCCGCAAGGCCGCCGAAAAACTGACAGTGGCATGACCGAGCCGATCAACGGCCTCCCCGAGCGGCTGACCGGGTTCGCCCAGGCTCTGCGGTCCCACGGCATCCGCATCGGCCCGGGCGAAACCGTCGACGCCGCCGCCGCGCTGGACGTTCTCGGCCTGGCCGACCGGGAGCGCATCCGCGAGGGTCTCGCCGCGGCACTTCTGCGAACCGATCGGCAGCGCGCGGTGTTCGACGCGACTTTCGACCTCTACTTCCCGCTCGGCGTCGGCCGCCCCGGAGGCGCCGGGGACGAGCATGACCTGGAGCAGCGGCTGGTCGAGGCGCTCACCGCGAACGACCGGTCGGCGTTGACTCAGCTCGCCGGTGAGGCGGTGGACGCGCTCGGCCGGTTCGGCTCGGGCGACGGGCCGCAGGGCTGGTCCGCGCACCAGACGCTCGACCGGCTGCAGCCGCAGACGCTGCTGGCCCGCGTGCTCGCCGCGATGCGGGCCGGCGATGCCGCCGACTTCACCGACCGGCTCGACCGGGACGAAATCCGCCGCCGCATCGAGGACTTCCGCAACCGGGTGCGCACCGACGCCCGGCGCCGCTCGGCCGAACTGCGCGGCACGGAGCAGATCGCGAAGCACGCCATCGCGCCCAGCGCCGACCAGATCGACTTCCTCAACGCCGGGCGCGAGCAGCTCGCCGAGCTGCGCCGCGCGGTGCAGCCCTTGGCCCGCAAGCTCGCCACCCGGCTCGCGGCGCGCCGCCGGCAGGCCGCTCGCGGCCGGATCGACCTGCGCCGGACGCTGCGTCGTTCGCTGTCCACCGGCGGTGTGCCGCTGCGCCCCGCCTACCAGCGGCGCCGGCCCGCACGGCCGGAAATCGTGCTGCTGTGCGACGTTTCCGGCTCGGTGGCGGGCTTCGCGAACTTCACGATGCTGCTGGTCCAGGCGTTACACGACCAGTTCAGCAAAGTCCGGGTGTTCTCCTTCGTCAACCGCGCCGACGAGGTGACCGGCCTGATCACCGGCGGCTCGGCCGACCCGGTGGAGCTCGGCCGCCGCATCCTCACCGAGGCTGCGGTGACCGGCTGGCACGACAGCAGCGACTACGGCGCCGCGCTGGGCGAGTTCGCCGAACGCCACCTGGACGCGGTCGGCCCACGCACCTCGGTGCTGATCCTCGGCGACGCCCGCACCAACGGCTGGGATCCGAACCTGGCCGCGCTGGGGCAGATCGTCGACCGCGCGCGCCGGGTGTTCTGGCTCAACCCCGAGCAGACGAGCCGGTGGTCGACCGGCGACTCGGCGGCCCACGCCTACGCCGGGGTCGTCGAGATGCACCAGTGCCGCAACGCCCGGCGACTCAGCGAACTCGTCGCCCGCCTCCTACCGGTCTGAGCGGCTGTTCCACCAGGTGAGCGCCCGTGAGTGTTTTGGGGTGCCATAGCGCCCCAAAACACTCACGGGCAGGCTCAGCCCCAGGTGAGCGGATCCAGGTGCAGGTAGAACCGCTGCCGGTCGGCGTCGAGTTTGATCCCGTACCGGCGCGCGAAGGTCTCGTCCGCGACGGAAGCGCTGCTCTCGTCCGGCCACGTTTCGCGGGCGTTTGCCAGCAGCAGCGCGATGTCGGCGTACGGGTCGGCCGTGCCGAGCCGGCCGAGGTCAATGAATCCCGACACCTCAAGTGTGTCCGGGTCGAGGATGATGTTCGGCAGGCACAGGTCTCCGTGGCAGACGACGGACTCGGCGGCTTCCTGCTCGAGCCGCTCCGCCAGCTGCGGGGTCAAGCTCGCGAGCAGCGACACGGGCTCCGTTTCCTGCTGTTCCACCGGCAGGAACTCGGGATTGACCGCGCCGCGGGCGACGACGTCCTGCGCGATCGCGAACATCTTCGACAGGTCCCGGCTGAACGGGCAGGAGTCGGTGGGCAGCTCGTGCAGGCGTCGCACGGCATCCGAGATCGATTCCCAGGCTTGGGCGAGGGTTTCGGCCGGAACCGCATCCGCGGGCACGCCCGCCACCGCGGCGGTCACCAGGCACGCGCCCTCTTCGACGGCGCGCCAGTCGAGGACGCGAGGGCCGGGAATCCCGTTGGAGCAAAGCCATTCGGCCTTGTCCCGCTCCTGTTCGAGCTCGCCGGCCTGGTCGGCCGCGACGCACTTGGCATAGCGCGATCCGTCTGCGGAGCGGAAGGTGCCGGCACCCGACTCGCCGCCCAGGACGGGATGCCACTCGTGGTCGGCGGGAAGTGCGGCGCGCAACGATTCGGACATATACCCGACTTTATCGGGAACCGGAAAAGCGTCGTCGGGTGGTCGAATCCGGGCTGGAGTTCGATCGGGACGCGCTAGCTTGGTTCCGAGGCGCTGCACCAGGGAGCGACGATGACCGAGGTTCCGGCGGAACTCACCGAAGCGATTGCCGCACTGCGCGAAGAGCTGCAGCACGACCTGAGCGACGAGCAGCGCTACCACGCCGCCATCCAGCTGGTTGACCTGCTGTTGCAGCGCGACCAACTGGACGGCGCGGAACCGAACGAGGCGATCGCCATCGCCGACTGGCTGGCCAGTGCGTTCGACGCGGACTCTCCCGCCCGCATCCCGCCGCTCTACGACCTCTGCCTGGCGCACCTGCTGCGCGCGGCCCATCACGGCGAGGACGATCTGCGGGCCGCCGTGGGGTATTGGCGGCAGCTGCGGCAGCTGGTCACCGCGGATCATCCGGGGCGCGCCGAGATCTACGCCCGCAGCGCGCTGATCATCTCGGATGCGGTGGTCCGGCTGGCGGATCCGGCCGATTTCGCCGCGGCGATCGCGGATCTGGACATCGCCATCGACGAGCTCGCAGACCGCGACCTGCGGCGCGGTGCCGTGCTGACCCGCGCTCAGCTGTGGGCGGCGCGGTTCCGCACGCTGGGCGGCGATGAAGCCGATCACCGGCGGGCGGTCGCGACGTTCACCGAATCCCAGGTGTGGCCCGAAATCCAGGCCCGCGATGCCTGCCACCGCGAGCTCGCCTTGCTCATCCTGCTGAAGGACCTGCCGGCCGCCGAGCGCCGGACGGAGCTCACCGACGAACAGGTGCGGCAGCTGATCAACGGCCTGCCGAAGTCCGAACTCCTCGCCGTGCGAGGCCATCTCGACGCGCTCTCCGCCGAACTGATCGCGATGCCGGACGTCGCCGCCGCGCGGGTCGGCGTCGTGCTCGCGCAGGGAGCCGAAACCACACCGCACGACTGGGACGTCCTGGCCGCGGATCTGGGCACGCTGATCGAGCATTCCCCGGACGACGATCCCGGTCGACACCGCTCGGTCGTGCTCCGGGCCGCGTCGTCGTCGGACCCGCTACCGGCCGCGCCGGTAGCCAGGCTGGCCGAGCTCGA
The DNA here is from genome assembly GCF_040655595.1 of Saccharopolyspora sp. NPDC050389. Classification (NCBI taxonomy): domain Bacteria; kingdom Bacillati; phylum Actinomycetota; class Actinomycetes; order Pseudonocardiales; family Pseudonocardiaceae; genus Saccharopolyspora; species Saccharopolyspora sp. NPDC050389. The sequence continues at coordinate 8,165 of NZ_JBFAKG010000060.1, read as the reverse complement.
CGAATCCATCGGCGCGCTGCGCCGGAAGGTGATCTCGGATCTCGACGGCGAATCCGTCACCGGCGACCTGCTCACGATCTCCGCCCTGCTGCTGGAACGCGCCGCCCTGACTGACGGCGACCCCGCCAAGACGATCGAAATCGCCACGAGCATGGCCGCGCTCCACGACGACGAGCCGGCCGGGCAGGTTCTCCCGCTCTACCAACTCGCCCTGGCGCACGCGATGCGCGGCGACCTGCGCCTCACGGTGGATCTCCTGCGCAGGCTGCGCCCGCTGCTGACCGTCGACGATCCGGGCTGCGCGGAGATCTTCGCGCGCAGCGGCGTGATCATCGCCAAGTTGGTGGCCGAATCGGACGAGCTGGACCACGTCGACGACGCGATCGCCGACCTGGACGCCGCGCTGGCCGGGCTCGGCGACGGCCAGCTCCGCCGCAACGCGTCGATGGCCCGCGCATCGATGCAGCTGACCCGGTTCACCACGCTCGGCGGCGGCGAAGACGACCGCCAGAACGCCATCGCCGCCTTTCAGGAAGCGCTGCAGCGGACCGATATCAGCACCGGCCTGCGCGACACCTGCCACACCGGGATCGCGTTCCTCTCGCTGCTGAAGAACGTGCCCGCCGAACACCGCCGGAAGCGACTCGGCGCGGATCGGATCGATGAACTCGTCGGCTACCTGGACGAAGCCGAACTCGCCACGGCCCGGCGGCACCTGGCGGCGGTGTCGGCGAACGCGTCGAATCCCGAACTCGCGGCGCTGCGGCTGCTCGTCTGGGCGGGACGCAGCAGCGAGCACCAGGACCTCGCCGGTGCGCTCGACGATCTGGTCACCGCCGCCGAAGATGCCTTGGATGCCGCGCTGACCAGCGCCGAACTGGACGCGGTCCACGCCATCAAGTCGGCCCTGGCGGGCGACGATGCCCCTCGGCTGATCAGCGCCGCGACAGCGGGCCTCCCACCCGAATCTCCGGTGCGCCTCCTGGCCACCATGCACCGGCTGTCCGTCGATGGCGTGGAGGGCTTGAGCCCCGAGGATCTGGCGGAGCTGATCAGTTGGCAGGAGCAACAGGTCAACGCGATGCCCGACGACGCCCCGGAACGCGCCGAGGAGCTGACCGCGCTGGCCACGGCGCTGGTGACCCAGTCCCGGCGCGACGGTGCGGATTCCGCCGACGCGATGGCCCGGAGCAGGGCGATCGCCGAGGAGGTGGTGCGGAAGTACCCGTCCGACAACATCGCCGCCGGGTTCAGCCACAGCCTGCTCGCCTTCGACAAGAAGGGCGAAATGGATCTCGATTCCGTGGAGGCGACGCTCGGCCACCTCCAGCGGGCCAGCGAGCTGCTGCCCGCCGAGCATGAGGCGTGGGGCGATTTCGGGCCCGCCCTGGGCGGCATGCTCTTCGTCCGCTTCGCGCTGACGGGCAACCGCGAGGACATCGAAGCCGCCGGCTACTACGCGCCGGACGGCAGCCCGCTCGCCAACCTGATCAACGACGTGCACAGCCGGGTCGCGGAGAGTTCCATCGGCGAACCCGACGTCGTGCTGCGCGACCTGCGGCCGGTGCTGGAGGGCCTCATGCCGGAGGAGCGCATCCGGATGACAGCCAGGATCACCGCCTCGGTGCGACTGCTCGGCATGCTTCCCTTCGACAACGGCATCATCTCGTCGCTGCGGCAAATGGACGCCCTGGCCGGCAGCATCGACGCGGCGTCGGACGCACTAGAACCCGAATCGAAGGCAAAGGTGGCCGATGTCGTCGCCTCGATCCGCAAGATCCAGCAGCGGATCGGCTTCACCGGGAAGCTCGACCTCGACGCCGCCCGCCAAGCGCTGGACGCGGCCCGGGAGATCCCGCGAACCCGCGCCGACCACGCCACCGAGAACATCGGGGCCGCGTGCCTGTGCATTAGTTTCGGCCTGGCTGCGGGAGATCTGCCGCTGGCTGACTACGGCTTGGACGTGCTCGCGGAACTCGTCGAAGGTTCGGTGGGCCCGGCGCACGACCGGCACCTGGCGATGCGGATGCTGGCGTTCGGGCGGCAGTCCCGCTTCGGGCGCGGAATGCCGTCGGACGCCGTTGGCCCCGCCATCGAGGGAATGGAGCGGATGGTGGCCGAGTTCCGCTCGGAATCCAGCGATTTCCTGGCCAACGACCTGGATCTGCTCGCGGTGAACTACCGGCGCCGCGACCATCCCGGCGACCGGGAACGGGCGCTCGAAACGAACCTGGAAGCACTGCGGGTGCGCGCTCGGGGCGTGCTGCTGCAGTCCAACCCCAGGCGCGCGATGCACGCCGCAGCGGATGCGGCCGGGCAAGCCGTGCGCACCGCGCGCCGGTGCCTGGAGGCAGAACAGCCGGAGTCCGCGGTCCGGGCGCTCGAACTGGGACGCGGCATGGTCCTGCACGCCGCCACCACTTCGGCGAGCATGCCGGAGTTGTTGCGCGACAACGGAAGTCCCGAGCTGGCGGATCGCTGGGAAGCCGAGGTCGACCGGCAACAGCCGTGGGACACCCATGCCGAGCGGACGGATCCGACCAAGAGCCCGCTGCCCAGCGACCTGCGCTACAAGGTGCTCCACGCGCTCGAAGACACCGACGCGGAAGGGAAACTGGTCTCGGCCACGGCGATATCCGACATCGCCGCCGAATTGCGAGCGCGGCGCACCCGGGCGTTGGTGTACCTGATCGACGACGAGGCCGTGCTGGTCACCGATCTCGGCACCATCCACCGGCTCCCCTGCCCTAAGCTTTCCGTGCACCACGACGCGGCCAGGCATTTCGACTTGCTGCAGCAAGAGCTCGCCAGCGTCGGCGCGGCGGTGCAGCAGCCGTGGCAGGCCGCGTTGGAGGCGGTGTGCAACTGGGCGTGGGACGCCGCGCTCGGCCCCGTCCTGGAGTGGCTCGACGATCCCGGCACGCCCCGAATCGTGTTGGTGCCGACCGGAAAGTTCACCGTCGTGCCGTGGCACGCGGCGCGCTACCGGACGCCGGGCGGCGAAGTCCGCTACGCCTGCCAGGACGTCGTCATCGCATACGCCGCCTCGGCGCGCCAGTTCGTGGAGGCCGCCCGCCGGCACCCCCGGCCCTGGCCGCGCAAACCGGTCCTGGTGCGCACGCCCGAACTGCACTGGACCCGCCACGAGCTCGGGCACATCCACGACGCCCACTACCCGGACGGCAGCTACCTCGGCCGGCCCGGCCCGCGCCGCCGGTCGGTGCCGACGCCGGAGGACGTCCTGGCCGCGCTGCCGGGCGCGTCGCTGCTGCACCTGAGCTGCCACGCCGATCAGGCCGAGATCCCGGTCGAATCCGCGCTCCGGCTCGGGGCCGGGCGGGCCCTGCCGGTGCGCGACATCCTGCGCCAGCACCACGAGAACGGCCCGCACGCCGCGCTCGTCGTGCTCGCCGCGTGCGCCAGCGACCTGACCATCCGCGCGCACGACGAGGTCCTGACGCTGGCCACCGCGTTCCTCGCCGCGGGCGCCAGCGGCGTGGTCGGCACCAAGTGGGAGATCGACGACCTGGCAACCGCGATGTTCATGATCGTGTTCCACCACCACCTGAACGCCGATCATTGCGATCCGGCGGCGGCCCTGCGCGCCGCGCAGCTCTGGATGCTCGACGACGATCGCCGCCCCATTCCCGGAGTTCCGGCGGAACTCGCCGAGCACTTCGCCGAAATCGACCCGGCGGCACCGATGCGCTGGGCGGCGTTCACCTACCACGGCCGCTAAAAGTCCACTATGGACCAAAATCTTGGCACCCGTGTCATGCCCGCGATCGCCGAACCTCTCGCAATGGCAGACCAAATGGATGCTTCAGCATGACGCCGAGAGCGCCGTCGCCCGCTACCTGACGGCTGCCGACCGGTTGCTCCCGGGGAAGATCACCGGTTTCTACGTCGTCGGCTCGGCGGCGCTGGGCGCGTGGCGGCCAGGTCGCCGCGACATCGACCTCATCGCAGTGGTGGACGGGGGCATCGGCGACCGGGAGGCGCGCCGGCTGCGCGGCCACTGGCGAGACCGGGCGGAGAAGTCCCTGTCCCGGAGACCGCCGAGCAAGCCGCTGGTCCCGGCCCACCGCGTGGCGGTCAACCGCGTCCTCGGCCCGCCACGCCTGCACTGCACGATCGCCACCGGCCAGGTGATCACGAAGGAGAGCGCCGCCGAGTACGCCCTCGACACCTTCGCGGCACGCTGGCATCCCCTCATCCGCACGGCCCTCGCCCATCGCACCGGCGAGCCCGAACCCGGCGACTCGCCGGAGCCCGGCGAACTTCCACGCATGGCCGGCGAGTTCATCCTCGAACTGATCGCCGACGCGAACCGCCCCTAGCCTCGACCGCGGCGAACGGTCTCGACGGCCCGGCGACCCCGACTCAGAAGTCGACGGCGGTGCGGTCGTCGACGCGCGCCACCGACTCCTGCGCGAAACGCTTCTTGTACTCCTCCCGGATGTCCTCGATCTTCGGGTCGTTGGCGTCGTACTCGGCGACCGGGTAGAGCAGGATCAGCTCGAAGGAGCGCTCCCGCTCGATCACGCCGTGCGCGTCGCGGTACTGCCCGTACCCGTCCTGCACGGTCAGCCCGACCGGGAACTGCGGCGTGACGACCTCGTCGACGAACGCGTGGAACTGCTCGTCCGACACCGGCTCGCCGCCGCCGGGCATGGCGGTGCCGAAGAACAGGCTGGTCTCCAGGTACGCCGCGCCGACGGCCCGCTCGGACGGCGCCTCGTCGCCGAGGGCGCCGTAGGCCACCGGGCCACCCACTCCGATGAGCCCGGCGGCCAGCACCGCGGCGGTCAGGCGAACAGGCGACTTGATCATCCGAGCTCTCCATCCACAGTGGATACACGTGTCCGCAGGAGGATATCGGCCCGGATGCGACGGCGCACCGCGGCTATTCGACCTCCACCAGGAAGGTCTCGATGCTGGTAGCGAGGGCGACCGGGGTCTCGTCGATCGCGTAGTGGCCGGCGTTGCGCAGGACGTCCAGCTCGCAGTTGGGGTACGACTGCTGGAACGTCGCGCGCATCGTCGACTCGCCGAGCGCCGGGTCGTGCTCGCCGACGATGACCTTGACCGGCAGCTCGCGCCCCTCGATCTCCGGGTGGAAGTCGGCCTTGGCCCACGACAGCAGGTAGTCGCCGAAGGCCCGCGGATCGGAGGTGTCCAGCGAGTGGCGCACCATCGCGTCCAGCCACACGCCGGTCAGCCGGTTGCCGGTGGTGAAGTCGATGATGGCCCGCCGGTTCCCGGCCTCGGCGGCGGCACCGGAGAACAGCGCCCAGCCCTGTTCGTCGAACGGAACACCGCTGGCGGGCACCGGCGAAACGCCCACCAGTGCGCGAACCCGATCGGGTGCATCCGCCAGGACGCGCTGCATGACCGCACCGCCCATCGAATGGCCGACCAGCGAGAACCGGTCGAAGCCAAGCTCGTCGGCAAGCTCGAGCACATCCCCGGCGGCCTCTTCGAGGGTGTGCGCGCCAGGCTCGCCGACCCGCGCGCCGTACCCGCGGTAGTCCGGGAAGACGTACCGGAAACGAGTGCCGTCCAGGTGCGGCTGCAACGGCCGCCAGGCACGTCCCGAACCGAACCAACCGTGCAGTGCGATGACCGGGTGTTCCCCGACGCCGACTTCCTCACGCCCAGCAGGCATTCCCACCTCCAACAAAGAAGTTCCGCGACCAGCATGGCGCACCGGTCAACCTCGGTCAGCCCTGTTCAGCTGGTGGGGTGGGATTTCCGGCGTTGACGGAGCGCTCCGGCGGTCACCGCGACGGCCGCCACCGCCAGGGTGAGGATCAGCGAGCGCCGGGTCGAGGGGTCGAACGCCAGCAGGGCGAACAGCGCCACCAGCGCGACGATCACGCCCCAGGACAGGTACGGGTAGCCCCACATGCGCACCTGGAGGTCGCGGCCTTCGCGCGCCGCCCTGGCGCGGCTGCGCAGCTGCGTCGCCGCGATGCACAGGTAGAGCAGGATGATCACCGAGCCGCTGGAGTCCACCAGGAAGTCGAAAACCGCTGCCGTGCTGACGAAGTAGTTCGCCCCGGCGGTGATCAGGCCGGCCAGCGCCACCAGCAGCACCGCCGGCATCGGCACGCCCGCCGAGTTCGAGCGCGCGAGCAGGCGCGGTGCGTCGCCGTTCCCGGCGAGCGCGAACATCATGCGCGACGCCGTGTAGATCCCGGAGTTCAGGCAGGACAGCACCGCCACCAGCACGACGAGGTCCATGATCAGCCCGGCGTGCGGGATGCCCAGCCGGTCGAGGACCGCGGAGTACGGGCTGTCGGTGATGCCGGCGTCGGTGTGCGGCAGCAGGGTGACGATCACGGCGACCGAGCCGATGTAGAAGACCAGGATGCGGACCACCGTGGAACGGATGGCCTTGCGCACCGCTTCCGCCGGGCGCTTCGCCTCGCCGGCGGCGATCGTGACGACCTCGGCCCCGTTGAACGCGAAGGTCACCACGAGCAGCGCAGGCAGCACCGCGTACCAGCCGTTCGGCGCGAATCCGCCCCGCTCGAACAGGTTCTGGCCGCCGGGCGGCTCGACGCCGGGCAGCAGCCCGGCGATGGCCAGCACGCCGAGCACCAGGAATCCGACGATCGCCACGACCTTGATCAGGGCGAACCAGAACTCCACCTCGCCGTAGGCGCGCACCGCGACCAGGTTCGAGGCGGTCAGCACGACCATGAACGCCACCGCCGCGACCCAGGCCGGGATCGCGGGCACGAGGCCGTGCAGCAGCCCGCCGCCGACCACGGCTTCGACGCCGACGGTGACGCACCACGCGTACGCGTAGAGCCAGCCGATGGCCAGGCCGCTCCAGCTGCCGAACTCGCGCGTGGCGTAGCTGGCGAACGAGCCGGTTCGCGGGGCCGCCACGGACAGTTCGGCGAGCATCCGCATGACCAGGATGACCAGCAGGCCCGACAGCACGTAGGCCACCAGCGAGGCGGGCCCGGCCTTGTTGACGACGCTGCCGGTGCCGACGAACAGCCCGGCGCCGATCACGCCGCCGATCGCGATCATGCTCATCTGCCGGTCGCCGAGGGCAGGCCGCAGGCCCGACGAGGATCCGGGATCCCCGTCGGCTAGCGGCCGGGCCCGCCGGAGGGAAGTCGCTTCATCGGTCATCCCGCCTCCAAAGCTCGTTCGATCGATCGATCGAGAGGTGCGTTGCACCGTAGTTCTCCCGAAATGCGGGGTCAAGAGGAGCGCAACGCGGGCGCACCGCCCCGGCGGCGGTACCGTGCACGTCGGGCTGATCGATCAATCGACCGAGGAATCCGGAGCACGACGAGATGAGCGCACAAGGCCGCGCGGGCGACGACACCCAGCGCCAGGTTTGGGAGGCGGCCGTCCGGCTGTTCGCCGCGCAGGGCTTCCACGGCACCGGCATCCGGGAGCTCGCCGAGGCCGCCAGGCTGTCCTCGGCGACCCTCTACCACTACATGGGCACCAAGGAAGACCTGCTCTTCTCCATCATGAAGGCGTCCCTGGACCGGCTGATCACCGCGGCCGAGCGGGTGTCGTCCGGCGCCGCGCAGCCGCAGGCGGTCATCGCCCGGCTCGTGCACGTCCACGTGCTCACGCACGCGCTGCACCGCGACGAGACGACCGTGGTGGACAACGAGATCGGCGTGCTCGGCCCCGAGCGCCGCGACACCATGGTGCAGATCCGCGACCGCTACGAGGACTTCTGGCGCAACGCGATCGCCGACGGCTGCCAGCGCGGCGTCTTCTCGGTCCCCGACGAGCGGTTCGCGCGGATGGCCGTGCTGGAGATGTGCTCGGGCGTGGCGAAGTGGTACTCGCCGTCCGGTGAGATGGACCTGGACGCGATCGGCGCGGCGCACGCGCGGCTGGCCCTGCAACTGCTGGGCGTCTCGGCGAAGCGCGCCGCCGCGACACCACTGCCGGATGCCGCCGAGATCCACGGCCTCATCGAGGAGATCTGGCAGATCCGCCTGCCATCGATGCGAGCCCGCGCGCCTCGCGACTGACCGAAGAGGGCTCTCCACGTGGCCCGGGTGGCGAAATCGCCACCCGGGACATCGGCCAGCGGCTTCTCATCCTCGACGACCAGGATTCGCACCCGTTCACCCTGCCACAACGCGGCGGCGGGGCGGGGCGGCGTGCACGACTGC
>NZ_JBFAKG010000059.1:58152-59985 GCF_040655595.1 Saccharopolyspora sp. NPDC050389 | reverse complement strand
CGCCGCATCCAAATAATTCGACGAACCATCCACAAACGGCGCCATCCGCGCCACAAACGCCCGCTCCGACGCCCCCGCAAAACCCGACGACCGAATCCCCTCAACCGCCGCCCGCGCATCCACCCGCAACCGCCGCAACCGAGCCGCATGCGACCGCCACACCACCGCCAACTCCCGCACCTTATCCTCATTAACAGGCGGCGGCTCATCCCCCGTAAGCCAATACGACAGCTGGCGCTCAAACTCACTGAACATGATCGCCATAACCGCCCCTTTAGCTCACCTAACCACTAACCCAGTACCCGTGCCAACAACTACGACGCGGCCGAACCGGCATCACCATCGGCTTCGTCCAGCTTAAATGCGGTGCCTCGCGCTCTCTCCCCGGCGTCGCCTATCGCATAGTCCAACCGATCCAAGAAATTCAGCGCGTACTCCTGACCGGGAACCACGGTCCCCAGCCAAATTTTGACGAAATCATTACCGCTGGCTCCCTTATAGCCTCCGGAGCCATCCCCAGCACCGTCGAAGACGTTGCCGTACGCACCGAGAGCGTTGGAGAAATCGCTCATGAGGTCCCGCGCTTCGTCAGCAACCCTCGAAATGTTGACCGCGCCGCCTGCCAGCGCGGAAGGATCTGCGGCGGTACGGTCACTCATTGAACGACTTCCACATCTTTTCGACGTCCGGGAACAGCGCTTCGATGTCCGGCTTGCCGGAGAACAGCTCCGGAATGTTCATGCCCTCCGGCGCCATCGCGGCCGCCAGCTCGGTGACGTTCTTATGCGCCTTCTCCTGCGCGCCGGTGACCGCCTCGACGATCGCCGCACCCAGCTCCTTCGGCGACAGATCGCGCCAGCGATCGCCGCGGAGCACCACCTCGGTGAGCCGGCCCTGCCCGTCCACCGTGGCCTTGATCATCTTGTTCTTAGTGGTCGCGGACTCCCGGACAGCCTGCATGTCCTCGACCGCGCCGGAGATCTTCTCGCGCTGCTCGTTCAGCTCCGCGAGGAGCTTGGACACTTCCTCGTCATAGTCCGGATCCATCGGACGCTCCCTTCTGCCGTTTACCCCGTCGACTTGGCGGACTCGGCGGAGTTCGAACCCTCTGCTGACTCCACGGCTTCGGGGGCCCCGGTGGTTCGCTTGGTCGGCTTGCCGGGCCCGGCGGAGTTCGAACCCTCTGCTGACTCCACGGCTTCGGGGGCCCCGGTGGTTCGCTTGGCCGGCTTGCCGGCCTTGCCCTTGCCGCTGGACGCCTTGGCCGGAGCGTGAACGTGGGTCGGGACCGGTGCGTCGTCCGTGACGCGGTGACCGCCATCGGGGCGACCGATGACCCCGTCGCCCGCTGCCAGGTGAGCGCCCCAGATCTCTTCGTCCTCGGACAGCCAGGTCTGGCGTTCCCGTTCGCGGTCACCGTTGCCGCCGCCACCGCCCATGCCACCCATGCCACCCATACCGCCCATCGGCGGCATCATCGGCGGCATCATGGGCATACCGCCCCCGGCTTGGCGCTGGTCAGAACCGCCACCGCCGGCCCCATCACGGGAACCGCCGCCGAGGTCGCCGGACCAGTCGGACCACCCCTCGCCGCCAAAGCCCGAGCCGCCAGCGGTAGCGAAGTTCGCTCCCTCGCCGAAGGAAGACTGACCACCTCCAAGGCCACCGGCGCCTGGCAGGCCGGAGCCACCCCCACTTCCGGACGGGAGGTTGAGCTCCGCATGTCCCCCACCGTCCGAGGGCAAGCCCGAACCACCGTTGCCACCCTTCGGCAGATTCAGGTTCAAGCCGCCGTCATCCCGACTACCCGGGAACTCCGGCACGTTGGACTTC
>NZ_JBFAKG010000059.1:57346-58053 GCF_040655595.1 Saccharopolyspora sp. NPDC050389 | reverse complement strand
CGGCGGATTGAACTGCGCGGTCGGATCCTCCGGCTCCCAGCCTTGCCCACGAGGACGATCCAGGTTCAAGCCGCCGTCATCCCGACTACCCGGGAACTCCGGCACGTTGGACTTCGGCGGATTGAACTGCGCGGTCGGATCCTCCGGCTCCCAGCCTTGCCCACGAGGACGATCCAGGTTCAAGCCGCCGTCATCCCGACTACCCGGGAAACCCGGCACGTTGGACTTCGGCGGATTGAACTGCGCAGTCGGATCCTCCGGCTCCCAGCCTTCCCCACGAGGACGATCCACGCCGTCGAAGCCGCCCTCGCCGGGACGGCCACCACCGAATGGCGCGTTGAATCCCAAGCCCGGCGGCCGCCGGCCCGATCCAGGGTTCGCACCGCCACTGCCCGGAACCCCGCCGAACGGCGTCAGCGGTGTTCCGCCGGACCCTTGACCGTTCGGGTCCGAAACGAAGGGATCGAAGCCGCCCCCGCCAGGCTGGTTGAAGTTCACCCCGTTCGGATCAGACCCGCCGCCAGGCGTATTCAACCCAAACCCAGGACCACCAGACCCGCCACCAGGCTGGTCGAAATTCAACCCACCATTCGCATCAGACCCGCCGCCAGGCTGGTTGAAGTTCACCCCGTTCGGATCAGACCCGCCGCCAGGCGCATTCAACCCAGCCCCAGGACCACCAGACCCGCCACCAGGCTGATTGAAAC
>NZ_JBFAKG010000059.1:54910-57249 GCF_040655595.1 Saccharopolyspora sp. NPDC050389 | reverse complement strand
AATTCAACCCACCGTTCGGATCAGACCCGCCGCCAGGCGCATTCAACCCAGCCCCAGGACCACCAGACCCGCCACCAGGCTGATTGAAATTCAACCCACCGTTCGGATCAGACCCGCCGCCAGGCGCATTCAACCCAGCCCCAGGACCACCAGACCCGCCACCAGGCTGATTGAAATTCAACCCGCCATTCGCGCCAGATCCACCGCCACCCTTGCCATCGGGATTGAATTTCAGCTCCGGACCGTCACCGCCACCCTTACCGTCGGGGTTGAATTTCAGCTCCGGACCGTCACCGCCACCCTTGCCATCGGGGTTGAATTTCAGCTCCGGACCGTCACCGCCACCCTTACCGTCGGGGTTGAATTTCAGCTCGGGACCGTTACCGCCACCCTTACCGTCGGGATTGAATTTCAGATCAGGACCGTCACCGCCACCCTTGCCATCGGGACCGCCGCCCGCGGTGCCGATTGTCGGTGGCGTCTTGTCATACACGTCCTTAAACGGCGGGTTGGCGATGACAAAGACCTCTTCCAACCGCGCGGCCGCTTTCCGGGCAGCTTCGTTCAGCGGCTGCAACTGGGCACGCACGGACTCACTGACAGCCTTGTTGATCCAGGCCCATCCCAGCTCGGATCGCAAGTCGGCTTTGAGGCTCGTAATACCTTCCGGCAACGGCGGAGGGGTCCAGGTGGTACCTGGTGCCGGCCCCTGCCCTACCCCATCTGGCGTATGAAGGGTTAGACCCTTACCTCCTGAACTGGTGCTGGAATCGTACGACGCCAGCACGTAGTCGATGTACTCCAGACCCTCGGACTTACTTCCAAAATAGGGCAGGACGTAATTGGGGTCACCGGAGACGAGGCCGGATCCCGTAACATACGCCCAAACGTTCTTGACCACCAAGGTGAGTGCGTTCTCGATCGCGTTGACCAGTCCGCCACTCACACTGTCCCACGCCGTCCCCATCTCGTTGCCGAACAGGAGCAGTCCGGACGTCACGTCGGCGAGCCCTTCTGCCGGCGACGGGTTCCGGTGAGTAATCTGCTTGTACAGGTCATCCAACACGAAGTTGATCTGACGGACATGACCTTGGATGGCATAAGCCGCGCGGCCTTTGAACTCCGCGTCCGGGCTGTCGAGCCTTTTGATCCATCCCGCAGTCTTCTCGCGCGCTCCGTCCAGCCAGTTCACGTAATGTCTGATCATCCCCACGCCGTCAGCGGCTTGCACCCAGTCGATAGTGCCGACCCGAGCAGCCGTGACCTGTGGCATGTAGCTGTCGATCTCTCCGACTGCCGTGTGCCAGTCCGCCAGCAAAGCGTCGTTGTAAACTACCCTGAACCACGGTTTGTCGGTCCAGTTTTGGGTTGTGTAGGAGGTGGCAACACGCCCCCCCGATTCCCCATCGGTGGAGAACTGGAGCCAGCCCTCCGGCCCGCCGCCGGTGTCCAGGATCTTGTTCAGGTTCTTGCCCACGCCGGCAATCGTGAACAGAATCTCCTCGTAGGTGGCACGGGAGAGGTTATTCCGGCCATTGGTGACGTCCGGGTCGACGACGTTGCTGTCGTCGCCACCTGACCCGCCCTCGCCGTCCGACCCGTCGTTGCCGCTGCCCGACCCGTCATTCGACTCGTCGTTGCCGCTGCCCGACCCGTCATTCGACTCGTCGTTGCCGCTGCCCGACCCGCCGTTCGACTCGTCGTCGCTGCTGTTCGACCCGCCGTTCTCGTCGTCCGCCACGACTACATCCCTCCAGAACCTTGGCCGCCGCCACTCATCTTCCCGCCACCAGAATTAAGGTCCGGGAATTCGGTGACAAATTCATTCAGACTGTAGTTCGCCAGATCGTCGGTGTTTTCAAATACTTCGATGGCCCACCGCATCGCGTTGACAACAGTGCTCAGTCTCTGCCGAAGCGCCTCATTGGCAGTTTCAATTGAGCCACCGAATTTCGACGCCCGAGCATTCAAATCTTTGGCAGGTTCCCACTGTGTATCCCGCGGCTGAGCCTTAAAAGTACCATTCAGCTCGCCATACCTGGAAGTCGTGGCGTAGTCGATCAGACCGTTCTCAACATCGTGCAACGCCCCCAGCAGCTTGAGCCAGTCGTCCTTGTTGAATCGGAGGTTGCCTTTGCCATCGGCGGCCTTGACGGCTGGCAAGGGCTTCGGCTTTCCGTCCTTGCCATCGCCGCCCTTACCGTCTCCACCCTTACCGTCGCCACCCTTGCCATCGCCCTCCTTACCGTCACCGCCCTTGCCATCGCCGCCCTTACCATCGCCGCCCTTACCGTCACCACCCTTACCATCGCCCTCCTTACCGTCACCGCCCTTACCGT
>NZ_JBFAKG010000059.1:54304-54815 GCF_040655595.1 Saccharopolyspora sp. NPDC050389 | reverse complement strand
CGTGTCACCGCCCTTGCCATCGCCGCCCTTACCATCGCCGCCCTTACCGTCACCACCCTTACCATCGCCCTCCTTACCGTCACCGCCCTTACCGTCACCACCCTTGCCATCGCCGCCCTTACCATCGCCGCCCTTACCGTCACCACCCTTACCATCGCCCTCCTTACCGTCACCGCCCTTACCGTCACCCTCCTTGGCGACCGGCTTTATCGACGTCACCGGCTCCCGCGGCACAGCCCCCTGACCACCAGCCGAACCACCGGATCCGCCACCACTGCCTTTGCCGTCACCCACCTTGGCCTTCGGCGCTTCCACAGCCACGCCTCGGGTAAGCGGCCCATCCCCCTGACCACCAGACGAACCGCCGGAACGACCACCAACACCTTCCTGGCCCCCAGCACCGCCCTTGCCGTCACTCTCCTTGGCGCCCGCCTTATAAAGCGTCCTCGGCTTCAGCGGCCCATCCCCCTGACCACCACCAGACGAACCACCAGAACCACCACCGCTGCCC
>NZ_JBFAKG010000059.1:0-54204 GCF_040655595.1 Saccharopolyspora sp. NPDC050389 | reverse complement strand
TTGCCATCGCCCACCTTGGCGACCGGCATCGGCCCACTCACGCCTCGGGTAAGCGGCCCATCCCCCTGACCACCACCAGACGAACCACCAGAACCACCACCGCTGCCCTTGCCGTCACCCACCTTGGCCTTCGGCGCTTCCACAGCCACGCCTCGGGTAAGCGGCCCATCCCCCTGACCACCACCAGACGAACCACCAGAACCACCACCGCTGCCCTTGCCATCGCCCACCTTGGCGACCGGCATCGGCCCACTCACGCCTCGGGTAAGCGGCCCATCCCCCTGACCACCACCAGACGAACCACCAGAACCGCCGTTGCCGCCACCATCGCCTTTGCCGTCACCTTCCCGGCCCCCAGAACCGCCCTTGCCGTGACTCCCCTGACCACCAGACGAACCACCGGAACCGCCGCCGTCCCCAGTCCTTTCCTCGCGCGGCGTGTGAGGCTTGACGCCCTGCCGGCCTTCGCTGGGGAGCGAACCGTAGGTCGGGAGGCCGTGGAATCCTGGCGGCGGCCCGTCCGAGTTCGGATCCTGGATCACCAGGGGATGCTGAGTGCCTTCGGTGCGAGCCGTTCCGTCCGACGCGCATTTCGGTCCGCCGAACTCGATCTTGCCGTCTTTGCCGAGAACGACTTTGCCGTCGTCGAGCAAGGGCGCCTTGTTCCGCGGACCAACCCAGCGCAGGTCGCCGTTGGGCATCACAAGCAGTCCGGCGGTTCCGTCGTCTGGATTGCCCGATCCTGGCTTGCCGGACGCGAAAACCTTGGTCGGGTCGCCCTCGTCGTGCCCGTTGTAGAGCGTCTGGACGTCGCCGTTTTTTCCGATGCGGGCCTCGTACGGGCCGTTGTCCAGCAGCGGGGCGTCCTTCGGGTCACCAACCCACTTGAGCTTCCAGTTGCCGTCGCCGTTGACCCAGGCCAGGCCCGACTCCTCAGGTGAGCCAGACGTGCCGTTCTCCGGCTGGACCGAGTGGACCGGCTTCACCAGCGTCGTCGGCTCCGCCGATGGGAGCGCATCCCCCTGACCACCAGACCGGTCGCCGAAATCCGACCGCTCATCACCGACAAACGGCTCCCGCTCGCGATAACCGGACGGCTCCGCCGATGGGAGCGCATCCCCCTGACCACCAGACCGGTCGCCGAAATCCGACCGCTCATCACCGGTGAACGGCTCCTGCTTGTGATAACCAGCCGGCTCCGCTGACGGGAGCGCGTCCCCCTGACCACCAGACCGGTCGCCGAAATCCGCCCTCTCACCAGTAAACGGCTCCTGCCTATGATGACCAGCCGGCTCTAGCCGATCCCCATGACCAGACCGATCGCCGAACTCCGACCTCTCACCAGCAAACGGCTCCCGCTCGCGATAATCGGCCCGAAAGACCTCCGGAGGGGGGTCGACGACGATTTCGCCTTTGTCCCCGAGGCTCACGTGGCCGTCTGGCGTCAGAGGAACGTCGTCTCTCGATCCGACCCACCGCAACTCACCGTTGGGCATGGCCATGAACCCGGATTCATCGGGGTGGCCGCCAATGTGCAGATCCCGGCTGTCAGCAGAGGATGGCTCATAGTACGTCGCGTTGGAAGCATCGTCGCGGTCCGCTGGGTTGTAGGACTGCTCAAGCTCGCCGGATACATTGAGATGCACTTCGTATGGGCCGTTGTCGAGAAACGGCGCATCCTTCGGGTCACCGAGCCACTTGAGTTTTTCTTCTCCGCCCTCATTGACCCAAGTCAAGCCTTCGTCGTGCGGTGTCCGGTGCGGGGTGTCATCCGGCCGGGGAACCGACCGATACGGCTCCTCCACGTCGGGATCGTGCTGCGCGACATGGTGCGCCGGCGTGCCGTCCACACTCCTTCGAAAGAACACGGGAGTCATCGCCGGCCCGGGCATCGCCGGACTCGCGTCGGGAAGGTTCTGCCCGACAAAGTGCGTCGGCGTCCCGTCCACATGCCCTGGCTGAGACAAGGGAAACTGCGGGTGCGAATTCGAATCCGGCGTGAAATGCGGGTCCGGGGTGTCATCCGGCAATTCCGCCCGGGTCGTCTCGTCCGGATCCGGCTGCTGCGGCGCGTTGGGACCGTGCTGCCCGGGAGCCAGCACCATCCCCCTGTTCGGCCCCAGACCATCCAGCCGCGAATCCGGCTGCGGTTCGCCGGTCGGCCGGTTCAGGCGATGGTTGTTGCCACGCCCCGGAAACTTGCCGCCCGCGGGGTCGTCAGTCATGGCGGAGGGTCCTTTCTGCACGCGAGTCACTGGAGGGGCGTGGAATTGATGAGGAGGATGACCGCGGGCCCACCGAAGCGGGCCCGCGGCCGAGTGGAAACAAAACTACATGGACATGATTTTGGCGCCCATGTTGTCGCCGTCCTTGAAAATATCGTGCACCTTGAACGACTTGGTCACATTGTCGTTGAAGGCTTCCGACATCTTGGCGTACTGCTGGTTCCACTCCCTCTGGAGCGGACCCCACAACTCCTCGGCCTGACCCTGCATACCTTCCGGAACCTTTCGCAGGCCCTGGTTGAGTTCCTCGATGATGACCCCGGCCGCGACGTGGCACTGCCGGAGTTGCTCGTTGAGATCCATGTAGCCGTCATGGTTGATGTCAAATCGCGACATGGCTATTCCCCTTCCTTGAACGAGATCAGCGGGCGGCGGCGTCGGCGTCGCCGCTGGCCTGCGTGTTGGTCTTGCCGGTCTCGACGACCTTCATGTTGAGGTCGTCCAGCGCCTTCACCAATTTCTCGAAGTGGCTGTTCCACTCGGAGAACCTGGTGGTCAGCATTCCACCGGAGGTGGAGTTGTTGACCAGTTTAATCTGGTCGGTCATCTGCCAGACCTTCTGCTTGACGGTCGTCATGTTGGTGACCGCTTGGTTGGCGGCATTGATACCCACCGCCAGTACGCCGGAGTCGTAGCCGTATTTAGGCGCCACGGGAACCTCTCCTATCCTTGTTGAGCACCATTGATTTTTTCGAGCACTGGCCCGGTTGGCAGCAGTGCCAGCAGATCGGCTGGAACCAGCCGAGCCGTCTCGACAGGGAGGCCAAGAGCGCTGGCCGCATCGGCGTCGACCACCGGGAACTTGGCTCCCGCTTCGGTGATGAGGTAAATACCCGCACCAGGAACATCCGGCGCCGGGCGAGTGCGCGCCAGGAAGCCGGCGCCGGGGATGACCTCCACCCGGTCAGCCACGCGGCCGTCGCGCACCACCCCCGCCGTCTGATTGCTTTGCGCATCGCCCTGCGGCGGCGGTGCCGTCACCAACCGCGCCTGCGACTGCTCCCACCGCACGCACGGCACGCGCCCCGCCAGATCCGGTGGTTTCGGCGGCTGCGACGGCAGCGCGGACTGCCACACCGGCGCGGGCAGCACGTTCTGCGTCGCCAGCTCCGAGGGCGTAATGCGCACGGCCTCTCGCGCGGGCGATGCCGGGTCGGCGCTGAGCAACGCGGACACGGTCGAGGTCACCGGGACCAGGCCGTTGCCCGCGGTCACGAAGTAGTTGTTTCCCACCGCCTCGGGCACGACGATCAGCTGCCCGACCACGGTTGGCGTCCCGTTGAAGCTGGGCCCCGCCTTGCTCCCGTCCCGTTCCACCGGCGGCGAGCCGATGTCCGGACCGGACGGCAACGTGTTGAGCCACGACGAATCCACCGCGAGAGCCTTAGCCGGGTCGAGCCCGAGCGCGCGCGGCACCCATTCGGCCGCGATCCGCAACCGCGTGCCCTGCCACGCCAGGTACATGTCACCGCCCGCGGTGACCAACAGCGCCTGGTCGTCGCGCATGCCGGAGACAGCTGATCCCGCGCCGACCGTCACCGACAGCTTGGTGCTTTCGTCGGCCCCCGCGCACACGGTCCACGGACTGTCGGACGACCCGGTGGGGATCGCGTCCGGTGCACCGAGGATCCCGATCGGCGCACCGCGCGGCACGTCCGCGAGGTCGGCCGTCTTGACCGTGACGATCTTGGGATTGCTGCCGACGAGCAACCGCGCGGACGCCTGGTTCAGCACCGGCCGCAGCCGGCCGTTGACCATCATGAACCGGTTTCCGGTGTCCTCGGCGACAATCAGCGTTCCCGGCTCTCGCCACCCGTCGTTGCCGCCACCGATGTTGGTGAACAGGTTGACCACCGCAACGATCGCGGTCACCAGGATCCCGATGACGATGCCGACGGCGAGCCCGACTCCGGTGCGCCGCAGCGGGCGCTCCGGCCCGTCCGGGTCAGTACGCAAGATCGCCGAGGACAGCCTGCCCGCGACAAAAGAATAGGCGTCCACTTGGTCTCGCCTGGTGTACATCCCTCACCTCCCAATCCCGGCACGGCCGTAGGTATGAAAATGGTTCAGAGCAGGGAAGCAACCCAGCCATAAACTCCAATCACGGAGAGAAGAATGGGCAGCACGGCCAGCGCGCAGATCCACTGGAGGATGTCGCCCCACCGGCCCCAGCGCGGAATCAAGCGCTTACCGGGCAACGTGTGCGCGGCGGCCACGGCGAGACCGGAAAGCGACAGCAGCCCGAGCAGCACGCCCATCCGGCCGACCACCGGCATGCTCGCGCTCCAGCCGAGCATCAGCACTGTCAGCCCCATCCCGGCAGGCACCAGGGCGGATACTCGATGCCAGATTCCGACGACCTCACGGGCCTGCAACAACAGCAGCACGCTGATCAGCGCCGTCAGCAGAATCGTGTCCCACTGCACGACCGACCCCAGTGCGATCAGTCCCCCGGTGCACAGCCCACCGAGCACACCGAGGATCGAGGTCAGGTGAGTGTCGGACAACGATGCGCGGTCGAGGACGCCCTCGCCCGGCAGCGGGTCGAGGCCCTCCTGGAACTCGTCCTGCGTGGTGGGTACCGGCTCCACCGACAGCCCGCCCAGCCATGCCGATATGTTCGGGGCTGCCCTGGTCAGCGCGACCGCGAGGATCGTGACGATCGCGGCCGTGGACGCGCCGTCCAAGCCGACGAGCACGGTCAGCACGCCGCCCAACGCGGTGAGCACACCACCAGCGGCCACCGCCTGGAACGCCGGCTTGGCCGTCTTCAGCGACACCCGGGCCAGCACGGCAGAGACAGCGATGGCCACCCCGGCGGACAGAACCCCCGGCCCGTCGATCCACGCCGGCGGTGCATCAGCACCGGGGAAGGCCAGCCCAGCCACGGCCGCCGCGAAGACTCCGACTCCGGCCAGGGTCACCGCCTGCCCGCCACTGTCGCGGACGTACAGCGACATGCCGGCGGCTCCGGCCAGAAGCAGCAGGCTGACCGTGGCCGCACCGATGGCGATCCCCGTCCCCGTCGCCGCGAAGGTGCAGACGAAGATGGCCAGCAGCGCGCACACCGCAGCGGTTGTCATGCTGGTGTAGTAGGTGAACGCCGGGCGCCAAGTGTCGCCGCGACCAGAAAGTCCAGTGTGGACACCATCGACCAGGTCGTCGAAGTCGGCTACCGGTAGCTGGTCGTCGCGCGGTCGCAGGTAGAGCATGTCGCCGTCGTACAGCCCGGCCTCGGCGGTGCCCTTGTCCTCGTCAAGCGGCTCCTCACCGAGCCGTTGCAGCACCCAGCCGCCATGCTCCATGCCCGAGGTGGCCAGCGTGGGATCGAGATGGCCGAGCACCGTCGGCATGAGGTCTGCTATTGCCACGTGCGCAGGAACGGCCAGTTCCACGCGCGAGGACGGGCCGATGATGATCAGCCGGCACATCTCGCTGGACCCACCCGAACCCGGGGCTGTGGTTGCCGTGCTCGTCGCCTCCATGACAAGCACACGTTTCGCCGGACGTGCCTGGTTCAGGAGAACCACGATGACCGCGCGCGACCGGGCAAGCGATGAAGCCGCCACGCGCCACGCGGCCGCCAGCAGTGCGGAGCCGGCGCTCAAAAATCTCTACGACGACCACTGCTCAAGGCTGTTGCCGTACGTCACGCGAATCACCACCGACCAGCACGACACCGCGAACTCGGCAGCGGAAACCCTGCACGAACGGGCAACCGGCCGCAGCCCAGATTCCCGCGACCGTGCTTCCAACTAGCACAAGAGCGGGAGCGGTCCGTGACCGCTCCCGCTCTTCGTGCACCAACGCACGAAATTTTCAACCGTTACATAGTCGCCGATGGTCTACTGTGGATGGTCATTCCTCTGGTGCGATGTGTGCGATGTAGTTGTAATGAGCGTTTTTCATCCTGATCGGCCCGCAGCCGCGGGCCGCAAAGGTGCACGTCGATAAGCTGTCGCATGCGCCGCAGGCGCATGGCCCACCTACGCAGCCGGCACCGCCGCGGGTTCACGGAGCCCACCCCGCTGGGGTTCCTCCCGGCGAGGACGGCCCTGACGCCGTGTATTGGACATACATCAGTCAGGGCACCCACAGCCAGGCGGGCGCTGTAACTCCCGCAGGGGGGCCGCCACCCGCACCGCCACGCAAAACGAGGATGGAAAAACCGCAATTCGTCCCGTTAGAAGACCGACCATCCGGTCAGCGTGGTGAAGTGATCGAGCGCGGCCACACCGGCCACGGAGTTGCCGCGCTTGTCCAGCCCCGGGCTCCACACCGCGATCGCGCACCGGCCCGGCACGATCGCGAGGATCCCGCCGCCGACCCCGCTCTTGCCCGGGACGCCGACCCGGTAGGCGAAATCCCCGGCGGCGTCGTAGGTCCCGCAGGTGAGCATGATCGCGTTGATCCGCTTGGCCTGCCTGCACGTGAGCAGCTGCGAACCGTCGCGGCGGACACCGTGCGCGGCGAGGAACAGCCCCGCCAGGACCAGGTCACGGCAGCTCATCTCGATCGAGCACTGCCGGACGTAGTGGTCGAGCACGGTCGCCACCGGGTTACGCATGTTGCCGTAGGACGCCATGAAATGGGTCAGGGCCAGATTGCGGTCCGCGTGGGCGGCTTCGGAGGCGGCGACCTCCTCGTCGACCCGCAGAGCCGCGTTACCGCTCTCGGCCCGCAGGAACGCGAGCAGCTCCCCGGTGGCGTCGCCGACCAGGGATATCAGCTCATCGGTGACCGTCAGCGCGCCCGCGTTGATGAAGGGGTTCCGCGGAATCCCGCGTTCGTGCTCCAACTGGACCAGCGAGTTGAAGGCGTTTCCCGACGGCTCCCGGCCAACGCGCCGCCAGAGCGCCTCATCGCTTCCGGCGAGCAGGAGCGCGAGGGTGAAGACCTTCGAGATGCTCTGCATCGAGAACGGCGTCTCCCAGTCGCCGGCCCCGTGGACGCCGCCGTCGAGATCGGCGACCGCGATGCCGAAGCGACCCGGATCGACTCGCGCGAGCGCCGGGATGTAATCCGCGACCGTCCCGGCCCCGCGCAGCGGGGCAACCTCGTCCGCGATCCGTTCGAGCAGCTGACTCAACTGCCCAGCGATCTGCTCGGCCATATCCTCATTGGACTGGCGCAGGTTCGTGCGAACGCACGCACTGGCCACATCTCGCACTAAACTCTCCTCGCGTGCCGGATGTAGCGCGCCAACACGGATCGAAGGTCACGCGAGTGTTGATCGTTGACGTCGATATCGAATCAGGAACGTACCACCAGACAATCCTTCCGCAAACCTTACCAGGCACATGATCTCAAGATCACTCTCAGGGACCGCTCCCCTGGCTCCCGCACGCACCAGGCCGGCTAACAGGGCGGATTTGAGCGGAATCCGGCGAGGACGTCAGGTGATCCGCAGCCACGCAGCCCGGCCGATCCTGCCCAATGAGCGCTATCGCGGCACGCGAATACGTCATCTGCCTGAACAGGCACACTTGCCGGAGAAGGAAGTGCACTGTCGTGACGTTTCCGTTCCGGCCCGGAAGAACGTGGTGTTTAATCCGGAGATCCCAAACGCGTCCAGGTCACAAAGGTGACCCGAGTACGCCATGCAGACCTTCTCGCCAAGGCCGCAGAAACCACGATGTCAACGATGACCTGGGATGTGCTCACAGCGATGTCACGTATCAACGAAGGAGCTTCTTCGAGCCGGGAGATCGGGTCGGCACTCCGACGATGGGGCGGGCATCTGGCCAGCATCGTGATGCCCAACATCGGGGCGTTCATCGCATGGGGCCTCGCGACCGCACTGTTCATCCCCGAGGGATGGCTGCCCAACCCGACGCTGGCCGTGATCATCCAACCGATGATCACAACGCTGCTGCCAATCCTGATCGGTTACACCGGGGGCAGGGTGGTCCACGGGCAACGCGGCGGTGTCGTCGGCGCGGTCGCCACACTTGGCCTCGCGGTCGGGGCGAATACCCCCATGCTCCTTGGCGCCATGATGATCGGCCCCGCTACAGCACTGCTGATGAAATGGTTCGATCAAGCCGTGGGCGCACGCGTGGGTCCGGCCTTCAAGATGCTCGTGGACAACTTCAGCGCGGGCATCATCGGTGGCAGCGTGGCGATTCTGGGCATGGTCGGGATCGGGCCCGCGATCAGCGGGCTGGTCAGAACGCTGGCCGACGGGGTGCAGGCGCTGATCGACCTCGGCCTGCTACCACTGGCAGCCCTGATCATCGAACCCGGCAAGGTGCTGTTCCTCAACAACGCAATCAACCACGGCGTCCTGGGCCCGCTGGGCGTCACCGCACAGGCGGAGAACGGCAAGGCGATCGAGTTCCTGTTGGAGACCAACCCCGGCCCTGGGCTCGGTATTCTGCTCGCCTGCACGTTCTTCGGATCTGCTCCGGAACGGGCCAGCGCGCCAGGCGCGTTGGCAATCCACTTCCTCGGTGGCATTCATGAGATCTACTTCCCCTACGTCCTCGCCAAGCCGCAGTTGATTCTGGCGGCCATCGCAGGCGGTGCGGCGGGGATTTTCACCTTCATCGCCACCGGAGCGGGACTGTTCGCGACTCCTTCTCCCGGAAGCATCATCGCGCTGATGGCAGTCACACCGCGGGGTGGCCACCTGAGCGTGATCACGGGTGTGGCGGTGTCGGCCGCCGTCTCGTTCGTCCTCGCAGCTTTCCTGGTGAAGGCCGGACGGAGGAAGACCACCGAATCACCCCGGACCGACTGCGTCACGCCAGCTTGAGCAACCCTTCGTACACCCGCTGCAGAGTCTCGAGGGATGGGCCTGCACCGCGATTCGACGCGCCGCCGTGGATGACGACCAGTCCGGCCTTGATGGCGTCGCCGATGAGAACGCGGGCGACGGTCAGGGGAATCCCGAGGCGGGATGAGATCTCGGCAACCGAATGCGGTGACGCGCACATCGAACGGATCTCGTCCAGATCAGGGTTGATCGACGTGCCAGCAAGCCGTTGCGAGGTTGCGGACACCAGCGTTTCCACCCGGAACTCGTATTCGGGCTCGGCGCGGCCACCGGTGCGGACGTACGGGCGCAGCGTCGCCACGCTGAGCCCCGATTCCTCGGCCTCGGCGAAAACGGTTGCTCCGGTCTGCTCCGCTGGGTCGCGTTCGGGTCGATCGGTAGCAGCGGCCTGGTCCGGTTCGCGAGTACCGGGTGCCGCGTCGATCGGCTCGGCCGGTTGGTCGTGCATTTCCTGGTCGGGCTCGGACGCATCTCCGTCGCCGGCCTCCGGCACGGCGGGCCGTGGCTGGAACTGGTGGTCGGCCCAATCCTGGTAGTTCCCCCAGCCGCCGAAGGCGAGCGGGTGAAACGAGGGGCCGGTGTTCTTCTTGTGCGAGCTCATGACAACTCCGGGATCATGAGGCTCGAATGTCGTCGAGCAGCGAATGGGAGCGCACCGGTCAGGTGGGTGCCGGAAGAGCGTTGCCCGCCAGTGGCAGTGCGGCTGCGTCGATCACCACAACATCTGATGCCGCTGAGGACGGTACGTGCGAAATCTGCCGATCACAAGCCGATCAGCCACTGCCGTGGCAGAATCGTTCCCTAGCGGGCTTTCTCGTTCGCAGCGAACAGACTGTCCGACATCAGTGAACGGATGTCAGCAGTTCTTGCCCATCCGTACTCCGCCGCGGCGACCGAACAGGCAAGAGACCATGAGCACTCGCGTTTCAGATCATGCCGGCACGCATCGCGTAGGCGACGGCATGCGGCCGGTTGCGCAAATTGAGCCTGTTGGTCATCCCGTAGATGACGTTCTTCACGGTGCGCTCCGAGTAGGCCAGCTTCTCGGCGATATCAACGGTATCCAAGCCATCGGCCAGCAATCGGACGACATCAAGCTCGCGAGGCGTCAGCCCGGAAACGCTGATTCCTCGCGGCGCCAGAACGTCCCGCTTCAGCCGAGCGAACTCGCGGAGCAGCTCTCCGATCAATTCCGGCGGCAGCACTCCACCTCCGGTCGCGGCGACCTGGATGACCTTTGTCAAGTGCTCCGCGGTGGCGGCACTGCGCGGGACCACCGCCGCCGCACCACATTCCACCGCCGCAAGCAGACCAGCCGGATCCAGCTGGTCGATCACCAGGACTGCACGACGCTCGAACTCAGCGCCCAAGGCGCGCAAGGCGGTCACGCCATCAGTCAGCCGCGCGGCGGCCAGAACGACGACGTCCACCTCGGCCAGGTCTCGATCCGGCACCACCAACACCTCGGCGCAAGAGTCGAGATGGCTTGCAAGACCAGCATGCGTGATGGCATCTGAGGCAAGCACAGCCACGCGAACTCGTTCCATCGCACACTCCCGTGGTTTCTATCTCTGCACCGAACAATCTGCCGGCGCCGACTCCACAACGTCTCTACGTATTCTCTAGATCAGCTGGGCAGAAGTAAATTCGCACACCCCGCGGTGCCGCCTCGAACCGCCCCGCGGCATAAGGCATCGAAACTGGCACCACACGATTTGGTTTATGCCGATCAGTGCATATCATTCTGCAGTAGTCGGCTCAGTTCCTCATCGAAGCTCATCCAGTGGTTCTCGCCACCGGGAGCGACGACGTCGTAGGTCTCGTTCAGGAACTCCGCCAGTTCGGCAGCGGGCGCTTCGAAGGTGGCCTGCCCGTACGGCGAGCTCAACGCGATGACGACGAGATCGTGGTTGCCGGGTTGGGGGATGATCTGCACGTCACCCTCGCCACTCGCAATGACCAGCCCGTCCGCCAGCAAGTCTCGGGCGATCAACCAGTCGACCTGACCACTCATCCCCGCGCGGAAGCTGATGTTCACCGCGTACGGCTCACGGCTGTCGTACCGCAGCTCCACCCCAACCGGCGTCCTCACGTCTGCCGGGGCCGTCAGGTCGAAAACCGCGGTAGAGCGGATCGTCTTGTGGTTCTGGCTGCTCATCATGCCTGCGCTCCTCAATGTCGGATCCTGCACGACACACAGCATGGCCGCCCTGGATCTACAGCTTCTTCACGACGTCTTCAGCTCGTCGCAAGCCACCGACGACCGCCCGCCGCAAGCCGCGGAACAGCTCAGCAGGCCAGCCCGCCGACTGCTGCCGGCGGAGTCCGGGTGGCAGTAACTCCCGGACTCCGCCGGCCAAACCGCACGCTCGGCGTGCCGTTCCGAATCAGGCGAAGGCGCACTTCACAGTCGGCGCGGCAGCGGTCCCTCCCGCATTGCAGACCAGCGTGCGACCAGCCTCGAGCGGGCCATAGGCGTTCACGACCTTGCCGTTCACGGAGAACCGCACCGTCGTGAAGCCCTCGGCCTGCCTCTCGCGGGTGGAGTTCGGCTCCACGACGGAGGAGAAGCCGTCACCATTGCCGTTCACCACGGTGTACTCCAGCGCGTAGCCGGCCGAGCTGATCCGCAGTTCCGGCACGTTCTCCGCTGGCGCGGCGGCAGCGATGCCGCCAGTGCCGGCCAGTGCTCCCGCAGCCAGCAGTCCAACGATCATTTCGCGCTTGCCAAAGGTGATGCCCATGTTCACTACCCTTCTGAGTCATTCCACTAGTTATCTAGTGGAATGACTGAAGGCTAGCAGTGGTGCGGATCGCGGACAAGGCCGGGTCTGGGAAAGCGGGACGAAAGGGCACCGACTGGATGGATCACGTTGGATCACGCCAGCAGACGCCTCACCAGGAGCAGAACGAGCCGATCGCGTCAGCAGCACGGAAGAGGGCTGCCGCAGGGGGCGAGCGAACGCGGCAACACGCAACCAATCCCCCGCCGGAGTCCCGAAAACGACGAAGCCCCGCCAACCCCCGGTTCGGCGACGGGGATCAGCGGGGCTGGCGAACGGTTCTCAGGCTCCCGCGCGCTCGCGGCCCGCGCGCAGGTAATCGGTCACGAGCGATTCCAGGTCCGGTTGCCGAGACTCCCAGCCCGGGGCGAGTACCCCGGGGGCGCGCACCAGCATCCGCTGCTGCCGCCCGGATTTCCTCGCGTGTACGACCGTCCCGATCTCCGAAGGCCCCGCATCGGCGGGCCCCACCAGTTCGCGGTGCTGCTCCAGGAGTTCGTCGACGTCGCCGTCCAATCCCACCCGTCCCCCCTGCAGCAACAGGAGGTGGTCGCATACCTCCCGCAATTCGCCGAGCAGGTGCGAGGAGATCACCACCGTCATCCCGCGGTCCGCGACGTCGGCCATCACCAACCTGATGGTCTCGTCCCGGGCAAGCGGGTCGAGGTCCGCAAGCGGTTCGTCCAGCAGCAGCAACCTCGGCAACCGGCCCAGGCAGAGCGCCAGTGCTAGCCGGGAGCGCACGCCCGGCGACAGCGATTCCACCCGGGCGCCGACGTCCAAGCCGTCGATCGCGGCCAGCGCCTCCTCGACTCGCTGCCGCGACCAGCGGCGGTCCATCTTCGCCACCGCGCGGACCATCTCCGCGACCGTGAAGTCGCCGTACAACGGGCGGCGCTGCGACAAGTAGGCCGCGTCAGGGTGGATGCGGCCGCGGACCTCGTCGCCGAACACCCGCACGGCACCCGACGACGGCTCGACCAGGCCGGCCGCCAACGCCAAGAACGTGCTCTTGCCCGCACCGTTGGCACCTACCAGCGCGACCACCTTGCCTTCGGGGAGCTCGACCGTGCAGTCCTCGATCCCCCGGCGGCCGCCGTAGCGCTTGGACAAACCGATGGTGCTCAGCGCGCTCATGATGAGTGTTCCGGTCCTCCGGTCGGGAAGTACTCGTCACGGACGGCAGCGAGCAGCGCATCGACCTCCTCGACCGTGAGCCCGCTGCTCCTGGCACGGCTCATCCAGTCCGCCAGGTCGCGTCGCATCGGGGCTTCGACCGAGGTGCGGTCGCTCGCCAGCGATCGAGTTACGAAGGTACCGACCCCGCGCCGAGCCTCCACCAGGCCGTCCCGCTCCAGCTCTCGATACGCCTTCAACACGGTATTCGGATTGACCGCCGTGGCCTCCACCACCTCGCGCGCAGTGGGCAACCGGTCACCGGGCCCCAGCAGGCCCAACCGCATGGCCTGCGTGACCTGCTGGACGATCTGCATGTACGTGGAGACCCCGGAGCGACGGTCGATCCGGAACTCGATCATATCGCCCAGCATAAGGGGCGGCCGTCGCCGAAGGCGCGCGCTCCACGCAGCGTCATCAATGCTGTTTGCGCAGCGCCCACGCGGTTCCTCCCAACAGCAGGACCGCAACCACGCCGAGGACGCCGAACTCGATCAGCTGCAGTATCGGGACGTACGAGGCCGGGACCACCTCGGCATACTGGCCGACCACCCCGTGCTGCGCAAAGCACTGAGCCGGGTCGAAGGTCGAGACTGGAACATCGCCCCGCGAACCGCACACGGCGGCGTTGAAACCGCCTTTCGGTATGGTCTGCCCGTCGGCACCCAGGTAACCCACCTGGACCACCTTGTCCATACCGGACTCGGGACCACTCATCGGGTCGGCCGAGGTCCGCAGCTGCGACGGCAGCAGAGCCGGTCCCGCCAATCCGACGGCACCGCGCACCGCCACCAGCCCGGCCAGGGTGCTGATCATCGCCGGCAACGACCGCCCCAGCACCGTCCCCAGCAGCGCGCCCACCGCGTAGCCGAAAAGCAGGTGGACGGCCGGCATCCACCCCGTGCTCTCGAAGTTCAGGAACGAGAACGGGCCGTTCACCAGCGGCCCCATCAGCCCGGCATCCGCGACCCAGGAACTCACCAGCAACTGCAGGACCACCAGTACGACCAGCGAGGGCACCACCAGCATCACCAGCTTGGCCGCCATCCAGCCGACCCGGCTCACCGATTGCGCGAACACCAGCACGTGGGTGCCGTGCTCGATCTCGCGGGCGAACAGCGGCGCCCCGCTGAACACCCCCAGCAGCACCGGGAGGACCACGATCACGAGTTGGCCGACTCTGAGCAGATCGAACCACTCGTCGCGGAAATCACTCACTCCGGTCGCGCAGCCCGCGCCTTGGACCCCCACCGCGAGGCACCGCTCCAGCCCCTGCGCCTGAATCTGCTGCGACATGCTCGTATGCAGCACCAGGACCGCGACCACGCCGAGCAGCAATACCGCTGCCATCAGCAACAACTGCGCGCGGTGCTGCCGCCACGCCACCCAGGTCATGCTGCTACCTCCACGTTGTCCCTGCGCATGTATGCGAGCGCGACGTCTTCCTTAAAAAGACTTTCACTAGTTATATAGTTCTTTGCGGAAGAAGTCCAGCCCAGGAGAAGCAAGGCCCCTAAACACCGCGCCGCCTGGCGGCGAGAAGATCGCGGAGAGCACCGGATGCTGGACGGGTTCTGACGGGTCGCCTCGGTGCCTCTGTGCCGAATCACTATTGCTGCGGTCGCATGGAAATTGTGACGCCGTGTATTGGGCATACATAAGTCAGGGCACCCACAGTCCAGGGAGCCTCTGTAACTCCCGCAGGGGGGCCGCCACCCGCACCGCCACGCAGAACGAGGATGGAAAACCTCAATAGGGTAGAAACGGATCTACCCGTGTGGGCGTGAACGCATTCCCTTCCAGATCTGCTGTCAGAAATCCTCGATTCCTCGCTGCACGGTCCGTGAGCGCTGCTCCGCGCCGTAGTGCTTGGCGCCGGTCTCCCCAAGGTCCCGACCCACCGCGGTCCTTCAGCGGGCGGCAGGGAGGGGCTGGAGGGTTCCCGTGGCGTCGAAGTCCCAGTCGTGCGGCTCGCCGAGCGTGACCATGTCCGGGTGGTCAGCGACCTCCTGGGCGTAGGCCTCGGAGACCTCGATGCGGGGCATCGACAGGGTGTTTCGGATGCGCACCACCTTCGCCGGTCGTTCCACGGGGCCGCGGGACATGTGCAGGGCGGCAACGATGGCGTCCCGGTCGTTGGCCAGGGCCATCGGGATCCGGGCGCTGTCGGGCAGGCCTGCGGTCAGCGAGTTGGTGTAGAACGAGCCGAACTCGATCTGGTCCACGCAGCGCTGAGTGGTCACGTCCGCCAAGCCCAGGCCACAGGCGTTGCCGTTGGTGTGCTCGGTCAGGCCCAGCACCACCAGCCGCTTGATCGGCACCGCCTTGAACTTGTCCGCGTTGACCTGGGCGCGGCCGGTGATGTTGGGGTCCATCCCGGTGCCGCTGATGTCCTTGCCGATCTCGTCGACGACCAGCACGTCGATGTCGGACATCAACAGCCTCGGCATCAGCTGCTTGGCTTCGACCAGCAGTTCCGCCTCGCGTTCCAGCAGTTTCGCGGTCGGGACCAACTCGATGCGGGCGACGTGCTCGTAGGCGTTCTCCACCACGGCCATCCCGAACTCGATCGGGACCACGCCGAGCATCGCCTCGGCCACCGCCGGGATGAGCGTGTCGAACGCAGCCATGCCGTGGGCGTGCAGGGTTGTCGCGCCGCGGTGCTTGCCCAGGCCGATGGCGAGCATCTTCGCCAGACCGCTCTCGTGCGTGCCCCGGAAGTCGGTGTGCGGCTTGACCCGGCCGAGCACGATGACGCTGTCGGCCTTGGCGGCCTCGGCGTCGAAGTGCACCGGGGTGCCGTCGTCCAGCTCGGCGACCACGACCGTCTCCATGGACGAGACGATCGGGGCGCCGATGCTCTCCTCGGTGATCCCGTACTCGGCCAGCACCTGCCGCTGGCCCTCCGCGGTGCCGCCACCGTGGCTGCCCATCGTGGGCACCACGAACGGCTTGGCGCCACAGCCGATCAACGCGTCCACCAGGGTGGCGACGATGCGATCGATCCGCGCCACTCCGCGGCTACCCGCGGTGATGGCGATCCGCTTGCCGCTGACCGGCTGGTTGCGGTCGTGCTCGGCGACCTGGCAGCGGATCGCGGCTTCGAGGTCCTCGACCGCGTCGGCGGCGAACCGCTGCTCGATCGGGATCATCCTGGGGAGTTCGATGTCGGCTCCGGCCAACCGGACCTTCTCGACGTTGAACATGCGTCCCATCCTTACTAATCAGTCACGGCCCGCATCGTGTTCTTAGAACCCGCCGGTGGTTGCGCTGCTTGGGCGGGTGCAAGCGGTTGGCGCCGCTTCACAAGGCGTGGACGGCATTCGCCGACAGACTCACAGTCACCCGGTGATTCCTCTTCCTGGCAAGTCAGCCCGGCCAACCGGCCATATCCGGGCGATCCACTTAATTGATCAGGCATTCCCTTGGCCGGCATCACTCGGATCACCTCACCTGCACCCTGCAACGCATCGCCGCCGACCGCACCAGAATCCCGCCCACAGGGCTGCCGGGACCAGCCCGGACCGACTTCGACGATCTCGCCTGCCCGAATGGACACGTATCGGGTGTCCATAAGGGCACGGTCATAACTGAACGGTATCGCCCTTGTCGGCAAAAGAGTCAGAATTCGCCACGAAATTTGTGATCAACAACATTTGGTCCGGTTGGCGGCAGAATTAATACCCAGACGCAACACCCAGGGTAGACCGATTTCCGCAGGCCGAAAACGGAGCATGTGACCGGACGCGGAGGCCGAGGAGCACCTAAAAACAATTCTCTGGATGCCGCCAGACCTTCCTGGCGGTCCCGTTGCTTGCACGCGAATCGGCGATCAATGGCACCCATTTTCTCTGAACAATACTTGCGCGAAGCGGCGTGATCCGCAACGAAAGAAGAACACCATGCTCTGGAACGACATATTCGTCAGCGGCACCGGCCGGTACCTGCCGCCCCGCGCCAGCGCCACCGACCTCGTTGGTGACGGCACGATCGACCGCCAAGCACTCGAGATGTCCGACTTCGAGTCCTTTACCGCCTCGCACGGGTTCACCGCTGCAGAGATGGCCGCGAGCGCAGCGACCGACGCCCTCCGCCGCTCCGGGCACCAGGGTGCCGACATCGCCACGGTGATCCACGCCGCCTTCGATGACCAGGAGCACTACGCGCCCGCCTGTTACGTACAGCGGGTTGTGGGTGCCTCCCGGGCGCTTGCGGTCGAGACGGGCGCGGGCAGCTGCGGTGGCGCTGCGGGACTCGTGCTGGCCGCCTCGCACCTCGCCGCCGATCCCTCCGCCACCTCCGCGCTGGTGACGGCGGCGGGCCGGTTCGTCGCGCCGCGCTGGCCGAGGTGGCTGCCCGGGCTGGGGCACTTCCTGTCCGATGGCGCCGCTGCCGCCGTGCTGAGCCGGGGAGCCGGGCGGGCCCGGCTGGTCGCCACCTCCTGCACTGCGGTGCCCGAACTCGAAGACCTGGCCACGCCCACCGTCCCCGCGGAAGACGGAAGCCGCATGATGACACAGGCGGAGACTGTCGGCGTCCTGCCCCACGTCGGCACTCTCCAGACAGCCGCCCGCACCGCGGTCGAGCAGGTCCTCCAGGAAGCCGGCGTGTCGCTCGACAAGGTTTCCCGGTTCGCGGTCACCGGATTGGGGTTGGCGCAGCTGACCGTTCTCCTCCTCGAGCCCCTGGGCATACCCAGCGACCGGACCAGTTGGCCGCTGCACCGGACACTGGGCCATGTCGGCCCGTGCGACCAGCTCCTCGGCCTGGACCACTTCCTCCGGGAAGAGCCCCTCGAGCCTTCGGACACCGTCCTCGTGATCGGGATCGGTGCCGGCTTCCGCTTCATCTGCGCGCTCCTGGAGATCACGGAATGACGGACGTCTTCGCCGACGAACGGGGACACGTGATGCTGGAACCGGATCTCACCGAACTGGTCGACTTCGCCCGCCGCAATTCTCCCTATTACCGGGACCTGTACGCCGGTGTTGCCGCCGACGGACCGATCCGGGCGGAGGACTTGCCGATCGTCGACCACATCGGCTTCTGGAAGGCCAACACGGTGCAGGACAACCGGGTGCTGACGGCTGGCCACAATGACGGTGTCGTGTTCAAAACCGGTGGGACAACGAACAGCCCCAAACTGACCGTGTACACCAGGGCGGAACTGCACGCCATGGCCCGGCTGCAGGGCGACGGGTACGCGGCGGCGGGACTGAGGACCGGTGACCGGGTTGCCAACCTCTTTTACGCCGGGGAGTTGTACGCCAGTTTCCTGTTCAACGTCCTGTGCCTGCAGGAGACGTGCGTCCCCGTGGTGCACCTGCCGATCGCGGGAAGCCCGTCGCCTGAGGTCATGGCGGACCTGATCATCGAGCAGGAGGCGACCGTGCTGCTGGCCACGCCCACCACGGTAAGCCAGGTCGCGTCGCGGCTGACCGCGCGAGGTGACTCGGCGCCCGCGGTCCACCTCTTCCTCTTCGGTGGGGAGGCGTTCTACGAGGATCAGCGCCGACTGATCACCGACGCGTTCCCCAACGCCGTTGTCCGCTCGCTGGGGTACGCGTCCGTGGACGCGGGGGTGCTGGCCGCGCCCGTCCAGGACGAGCCGGACGCGCGCGTGCATCGCGTCCACCGGCTCCACAAACTGGTGGAGATCGTCGACGACGAAACCGGTGATCCGATCAGGGAACCAGGCCGCCCCGGCAGGCTGCCCGCCACGGACCTCGTCCGGCGGCTGATGCCGCTCATCCGGTATCCGGTCGGTGACCGCGCCGCGTGGGTTGACTACAACGATCGCCGGTTCCGCGTGCTGGGCCGTTCTGACGACGGAGCCAGGGTCGGTCCGGTCACCGTCTACCTGGAGGACCTGCGTGTGGTGATCGAGGAACTGGCCGGCGATCAGCCCATCGCGGGATTCCAGGCGGTGCAACGTCGACGGGACTCCAAGGACGAACTCGTGCTGCGGATCGGTGGACAGGTCGACGATCCGCAGCCGCTTGCCGAGGCGATATCCGCGCGGTTCGACGAGTTGCGCCCGATGTTCGGCGAACACGTGCGCGCCGGGCTGATCAACCCTCTGGTGGTCGAGTTCGTCCCGGCCGACATGATCAAGGTGAACCGCCGCAGCGGCAAGATCGTCCGGCTGCTCGACGAGCGCGTGGCTCCATAGGACGAGGCCCTGGACGGGCAGTTTCCTGCTCCTCGGCGAAGAAAAACTCGCCACGGTGAAAATGAATAAGACAAGGAAAAAAATGGCCAGGACGACCCTCTTCGACTGCGGCGAGGACCAGTACTACCTTCCCGACCTCAAGACACGGATTCCCCTGCGGCAGCACTCAGACGTTGCGCGCACCCTGGGCGAGACTAGGGCATGGATCAAAGGGTTCCCGGAAATCCGGAATTGGGCCCCTTTCTGTGCGCCGCGAGGGGATATCGACTTGTGGCTGGCGCAGGGCTTCGCAGATGTGTGGATTTCTCACCAATTCACGCGCGGAAACGTAGATACATTCAGAATCATCTGTGACCTGGGCGGCTGGATGGTGATGACCGACGATGTTCACAGCGCGCCAGGGCCGTTCCGGGACGCCGATGAGGCCACGCGTAATCGGGCATTGGACCGGGCCATTGAAATCCTGAACGGAGACGGGCAGGAGTTCGACAGGAACCAGCCATCGTCCGACACAGCCGATGTGCTTGTCCTGGGACGCTGCCTGTCAGACGTCTGGTACCGCCTGTGCCGTTTGGCACCGCCCTCGATCCGCGCGCGCATCGCCCGTGCACTGCAAGGGACCATGGAATCTTGGAAGGCCGAGGCGTCTGACAGGGGCAGCGGCAGATGTCTGACTCTGGATGAGTTTCTCGAGCGCAGGGATGTCTACGTAGGGATCGACGTCGACTTCCCCGTCCTTGAGTTCATGCTGGGAATAGATCTCCACAGTGAACTCGAAGCCCACGCCGATGCCTTCTCCAAAATATGGCGAATCCTTCGCCGATATACCTCCCTCGTGAATGACTTGTACTCCTTCCGGAAGGAGTACATGGCAGGCAAGGATCTCACCAACTCCATCGCGGCGCAGTGCAACATGGGGCATGTGGGGATCAGTGACGCGGTCCGCAAGGTAGTGGGTCTGGCGGAATCGGCAGAAGAAGAGTTCATCGCCTGCCGCGAACAGTTCATCGCAACACATCCGGAGCTCACGAGTGGCCTGCTGCGCTACCTGGAGTGCCTGGGAGACATCGCGTCCGGAACCGCTTTCTATACGCGATGCTCCCCGCGGTACCACGGCGTTGACCACGACTGGTCAGAGATCGGTGGTGGCCTGGTCACCATTGACACGGAACGCACGATCATCCATCCGTGGGTGGAAGAGGCCACCCGATGAACACCGAGCATGTACTGCGTTACCCGTTCGAGCCACCCCCCGCGCTCGCAGTCCCACCCCAGTACGCGTCGCTGCGATCCACGCAGCCCGTGGTCGAGGTGCAGATGCCTTACGGAGGAAGGGGATGGCTGGTCACCCGCTATGAGGACGCGAAACTGGTCTTCTGTGATCCCCGGTTCAGTCGTGCGGCCGCCGCAGGCAAAGACGTACCCCGCATGCGACCGCGGCCTGCCAAAGAGACCTCGATCATGGCTATGGACCCGCCCGAGCACACTCGGCTGAGGCGACTGATCGCCCCCAGTCTCACCAAGCGACGTACCGAGCAACTCCGCCCGTATACGAAGAAAATCGCTCAAGAACTCGTAGCCGCCATGGTGGCCAACGGCCCGCCCTGCGACATCGTCGCAGACTTCGCTGTCCCCCTCCCCATCAACGTCCTGCTGAAACTACTCGGTGTCACCACCGAAGA
The DNA here is from genome assembly GCF_040655595.1 of Saccharopolyspora sp. NPDC050389. NCBI lineage: Bacteria > Bacillati > Actinomycetota > Actinomycetes > Pseudonocardiales > Pseudonocardiaceae > Saccharopolyspora > Saccharopolyspora sp. NPDC050389. The sequence goes on along the minus strand of NZ_JBFAKG010000059.1, from coordinate 33,328 downwards.
CACCCACCGCCTGGTAGCCGCTGCCGACGTGGTGATGACCAGCACCTCCCATACAGCCGAGGACGTAACCCGGGCGCGTCAGGACCTGGCTCAAGTCATCAATCAGCACATCGCCGCCCGCCGCGAAAACCCAACCGACGATCTCCTGGGCACGCTCGTCAGCGCGCACGAAGCCGGCGAGCGGCTCACCGACGCCGAGCTACTCGACATCACAACGGCCCTCCTGGTCGTGGGCTGGGAGACGACGACGTGCCAGATCGCCAACTTCGTCTACCTCCTCATTACCTACCCCGAGCACATGCACTGGCTTTTGGCACACCCAGAAGCCACCCCGAAAGCGGTCGAAGAACTACTGCGATACACCCCCCTCAATAACGGAGCCGATTTCGCCCGCGTCGCCACGGAAGACGTCTCGCTGGGCGGCGTGCTCATCCGCAAGGGCGACGCCGTGCTGGTCTCCATTCCGTCGGCCAACCGCGACGAAGCGGTTTTCGCCGCCCCGGAGACCCTCAAGCTCACGAGGCCAGACAACCACCATCTCGCGTTTGGCCACGGGCCACACCATTGCGTCGGTGCCAACCTGGCACGCATGGAAATCCAGGTCGCTCTCAAAACGCTCATCGAGGGCATACCGGGCCTCCAAAAGGCAGTCCCGGATCAAGAAGTGACCTGGCGCTCCGGATCGATCCTACGCGCCCCCACCTCACTACCCGTCACCTGGTAACACCACGCCCACTCTCAAGGAGCCCATATAGCACGCTGTGGCGTCATCTCCCCTATCCCATGCTGCCATGACGGAGTGAACAACCGATGCTGCAACACCCATCCGACAAGCCTCCACAATCCGAGCACAGAAACCTTTTTCCTGCAGGGTTCCCCCAGGGCCTCACACAACTCCGTGACCTCCACCAGTTGCTGTCCGAAATACGCAGCACAGGCGCTGTGAACCGGATCTCCGACAGCACCTGGTTTGTAGCCCGGTATCGAGAAACCGTACAGGCCCTCACAGACACTCGGCTCAGCAGCGACCCCTCCAAGGGCAGGTGCCCAGCCGACCCCGACCTACAGCAGCACATTTCGCGCGCCGCGTTCCCCCAGAGTCTGTTCACAACGGATCCGCCCAAGCACACTCGCCTGCGCAAGAGCGTCGCCCGCTACTTGACCCACCGCCAAGCCGAACTCATGCGCCCGTTCATCGACCACACAACGCGCTCACTGATCAGCACCGTCACGAAGCGCGGGGTGGTCGATGCCGTAGCGGAGATCGCGGAACCGATCTCCGCCTTGACTATCGGCAAACTTCTCGGCGTGCCCAAGGCCGATCTAGACAAGATCGTGCGTTGGTCCCATGATCTCTGGACCGAGCAACTGGACGATAACGCGCGCTGCGTCAGCGCCAATGGCCATAAAGCGCTGCGCGAATACACCGCCTGGCTCCTGCAGAACCCCGAACAAGCAACGACCGACGGACTAATCGGCAAACTCCTGGCCGCCGATACCAACCGACTACACGCGACCGAGATCCTGACCATGGTGATGCTGCTTCTTGTTGCAGGCCTTGATACCAGCATCAGCCTGATCTCCAGCACCCTCCTGCATCTTCTGTGTCACGCAGACCGCCGCCGACTCCTCTACCAATCTCCGGGCACGATACCCACAGCGATAGAGGAAATACTGCGCTACGAGGGCCCGGCCCTGGCCCCCGTCCACCGTGTGGCAACCGAAGAACTCACCTTGGGAGACAACACCATCAAAGAGGGCGATCAAGTCTTTCTGTGCCTGGCCAGCGCCAACCGGGACGAGCGACGCTTCACACAACCCGACACTGTCCTTATAGACAGACACCCCAACCACCACCTCGGGTTCGGCCATGGAATCCACCGGTGTCCCGGCGCCCCGCTCGCCACATTGTTGACACAGACCGTCGTGACTGCGCTGCTACACGCACCGATCAACATCGAACTTGCAGTCCACCCCCGCGAGTTGCAATGGCGTCAGGGGAAAGTGCGCTGCCTCAGGAGCCTCCCGGTGCGCTTCAAGAGCGCGACCCACAGCGGGTAGCGGACTCCGTCCGTAACTGCCTGCTGTCGTACCGATCTTGGGACAATTTGCAGAAACTGATGCCACACCCCTCGGCCTGGCGAACCTGACGATCCTCGTCCTCGGCGCGCTCGGATAACCGAAGCCACCGCAGCTCAAGCCACCCCCATCCTATTCAACTACCGCCGCAACCCGCTGCCGTTCCACGGGAAGGCGACCGCGGAAGCGCACCGGGACAACCGTCTGTGGGACTCCGTGCGCTGGTTCGGCAGGACCCACTTCCCCAGCGACTATCTCCCGGTCATGTCCGACCGGCTGGCCAACGGCGGTACCTGGCCGCAGATTTCCTACTGCGTGATGGGTCTCGGTGCGCTCGGCAGCAGGGTGATGCTCAACTTGCTGATGAACCGACGGGTGAAACCCGTCGTGACGGTGGACCTCCATGCCGCGGCCATGCCGAGAGCCGCGGCGTTGGCACACCGGGTGCGCATGCCGTTGGAACTCGCCCGAACTCTGTGGACCGTTCACCAGGTGACGCGAAAAGGCGGTTCTAGGCCCGTGCGGAGCGGGCAACGGGAGCGCGAACTGCCCCCGGAACTCGCCGCTGTCCTGGACGGCGCCCGTCTCGCTCCCTCCACGTACAACTCCCAGCCGTGGCGTTTCGAAATCGTCGACCACCACACCGTCCGGCTCGCGCGCAACGGGGAACGCTGGCCGGCAGTGCATCCGGACGAGCTGGGCTGGGCCGAGAACCTCGGATGCGCGCTGGGAGCTCTTTCTTATCTCTCGCACGGCGAGTGGGAGGCGCACGACGGTGCGCTCACGGACCAGAGCTGGTTCGCAGGCCGATTCCGCCTCGATCGCCTGCGTGATGACTTCTTGACCCGCCAGGGTGTTCTGGGGGCACGTTCGACGCACCGAGGCGACATGCTGTCGACCCCGATCGACTGCACGACCCTGAAGCAGGTCGAAAAACTGTGTGCCGACCGAAATGTCGAGCTGGAGACGATGAGCAGCTCGGAAGCCCGAAGCAGGCGCCTCGGCCGGACCGAACGCGATAAGTCCACGTTGATCTGCAACGTGGACGAACTGTGGGCGTGGGTGCGCAAGCGGGCCGATGCCGAGTTCGGCCTCAGTTCGTTCGGCACACCTCACGACCTGCTCGGAATCTCCGGTGTCGCCGGACGTCTTGCATCGGCTCTGGCGGGGCCGGCGATACCGGACGTGGTCAGACGCCGCGTGCTGGCCGGGGTCGTCGAGCACAGACGTGCCCGACAGCTGCGCAATTGCGGCGCGCTACTCGTGCTGCGCGGCCCACGTCAGAGCGTAGCTGACCGCATCAACGCGGGTGAGACGTTGATGCGACTGTGGCTTGCCCTGGTTGAGCAGGGATACGCGGCTCAACCGTTGCTGGGAGAATTCGGCGGACTCGGGATCCCTTCGACCAAAGACACCTCCGGCGACAGTGCCGTGCTGGCGGTCCTGCGTGTCGGCAAGGGAACCAGACCACCGACCACGAGAGTGGCGCGCTGTCCGCTGGCGACGTCGGTGAAGTGGGTCGAATAGCAAACTCACGCTGAACTCAGGCCCCGGTAGTCCGCGAATCAGCGACTCAACCTCGGCCGAGGTCTGCCACGGGTGCCCATGCGGCCGGTGCGAACGATCCGACAACCCGGCCAGCCCCGATTCCCGGTACCGGCGCAGCCAGGAATGCACCGATTTCCGCGACACCCCATACCGCTGGGCCACTTCGGTCACCGGATTTCCTGCCAGAACTTCCATCAGGAGAAGCCTCGGCTGGCCACGTCGATCACCAGGTCCCGGACGGCGCGCAAAGCGGGGTTGTCGTCGTTCGCCCGCCAGGCTGCGACGAGTTCGACCGGCTCGCCGTCGATCCCGACCACCGGGCGCAGCGCGACGCCGCCCAGCCCGAGCGCCTCGGCTGCTTGTGGTACGAGCGCCAAGCCGAGCCCGGCCCGCACCAGGGCCAGGATCGTGTGCACCTGGGTTAGGTGGTGAACGTACCGGGGCGCGATTCCTGCGCTGCGGAACACGCCGACCAGCACCTCGTGGAAGTAGCGGGCCTCGGTCGGCGAGTACATGACGAACGGTTGGCCGTCGAGGTCGCGCACGTGCAGCACCCGGCCCGGCGCGGCCAGCGGATGTCCGGCCGGGATCGCGGCCAGCAGGGCCTCGCGGTGCAGCGGGAGGTGCTCCAGCTCCCGACCGGAGACCGGCGGACGGACCAGGCCCAGGTCGAGCTCCCCGGACCGCAGCTCCTCCAGCTGTATTCCGGACACTCGCTCGCGCAGCACCAGGTCGACGCCCGGCAGTCGGGTGCGAATGGCGCCGACGACGGCGTCGAGCACCGAGTGCGCCGACGACGCCGTGAAACCCAGCGCCACCGTCCCGATCTCGCCCGCGGGTACCCGACGCACCGACAGCGCCGCCTGCTCGGACAGCCCGAGGATGCGCCGGGCGTCGCCCAGGAACGCCCGGCCGGCCGCGGTGAGCCGGACGGCCCGGCCGGTCCGGTCGAACAGCTCGACGTCCAGCTCGCGCTCCAACAGCTGGATCCGCCGGGACAGCGGAGGCTGGGTCATCGACAGTCGTTCCGCCGCGCGGCCGTAGTGCAGTGTCTCGGCGACGGCGACGAAGCTCTCCAGCTGGCTCAGCGTAAACACGGATTCATTATAGGTATCAGTTAATGCTGAAACAGTGTTGGACGTGCATCGTTTTGGTTCTTACGGTGGAGCCCAATCGCCGTCGCGCAGGAATGCAATTCCCCCCAGGAGGAAACGCTGATGTCCGTCTTCACCCCGACCGAGCTTGCCGAGCGCCTCGGCTCCGGGCTGCTGTCGTTCCCGGTCACCCACTTCACCCGGGACCTGGCGTTCGACGAGCCCGCCTACCGGGAGAACATCATCCGCCTCGGCAAGTACGAGGTCGCCGGCCTGTTCGCCGCTGGCGGGACGGGGGAGTTCTTCTCCCTGACCCCGAAGGAGGTCGGCAACGTCGTCCGGGCGGCCGTCGGAAGCGCGCCGGAGGGCACCCCGATCCTTGCTCCGGCCGGGCACGGCACCGCGCAGGCGGTCGAGATGGCCCGCGACGCCGAGGCGGCCGGCGCCGACGGCCTGCTGCTGTTCCCGCCCTACCTCACCGAGGCCTCCGCCGACGGCCTCGCCGCTCATGTGCGCGCGGTCTGCGAATCCACGTCGCTGGGCGTGGTGCTCTATAGCCGGGCGAACGCTGTGTACACATCGGAGACGGTGGCCGCGCTTGCTGACGCCTGCCCGAACTTGGTCGGGTTCAAGGACGGTGTCGGTGACCTGGAGGCGATCACCCGGATTCACTCGCGTCTCGGCGACCGTTTGGTGTACATCGGTGGGCTGCCGACGGCGGAGACGTTCGCGCTGCCGTACCTGGAGTTGGGTGTCACGACCTACAGCTCGGCGATCTTCAACTTCCTGCCCGAGTTCGCCCTGACCTTCTACCGCGCGGTGCGGGCAGGAGACCGAACGAAGGTGCGTCGACTGCTCGACGACGTCGTGCTGCCCTATACCGCGATTCGTGACCGCAAGGCGGGCTACGCGGTCAGCATCGTCAAGGCCGGCATGAATCTCGTCGGGCACCCGGCAGGTCCGGTCCGGCCTCCGCTGACTGACCTGGATGACGCCGAAAACGCACTGTTGGTCGACGTCGTCGAAACCTCGCGCACCGCCACCATCTGAGCGCAGCGATGAAGCTGAAGGAGACACTCGTGTCCGCTCCCCCACAGACCTGCCCGACCGGCGCCATGATGATCGGAGCCGAACCCGTCATCGGCACGGGCGAGGAAGTCCGGTCCGCCGATCCCCGTACTGGCGCGGCTCTCGGCCCCGCCTACCCGGCGGCGTCGGTCGAGCAGGTCGAGCGAGCCTGCGCGCTAGCAGCGCAGGCGTTTCCGGTGTTTCGGGCGACCACCGCCCAGCGACGTGCCGAGTTCCTCGAGTGCATCGCCGATCTGCTCGACGAGCGCCGGGAGGCACTGGTCGAGCGCGCTCACCTCGAGACCGCGCTGCCCCGTCCGCGGCTCACCGGCGAAGTCGGTCGCACCAGCGGTCAGCTGCGCCTGTTCGCCGCGGAGCTGCGGGCCGGGACCTGGCAGGGCGCCCGGATCGATCCGGCACGGCCCGGCCGCGCCCCGCTGCCACGCCCCGATATCCGGCAGCGCCGGATCGCGCTCGGCCCGGTCGCGGTGTTCGGCGCGAGCAATTTTCCGTTGGCCTTCTCCACCGCTGGGGGCGACACGGCGTCGGCGCTGGCCGCGGGGTGCCCGGTCGTTGTCAAGGCGCATCCGGCACATCTGGGTACCGCAGAGCTGGCGGCACGGGCGATCGCCGACGCAGCGGCCGAGACGGGGATGCCCGAGGGCGTGTTCTCCCAGCTCGTCGGCAGCGGGACCGAAATCGGTGCCCGGCTCGTCAGCGATCCGCGGATTCGTGCCGTGGGCTTCACCGGGTCCCGCAGCGGCGGGCTTGCGATCGCGGCCGCAGCTGCGGCGCGGCCAGTGCCGATCCCGGTGTACGCCGAGATGAGCAGCATCAATCCGGTGCTGCTGCTACCCGCAGCGCTCGGATCCCGCGGCGCCGAACTGGGCGACGCGTTCGCCGGATCCCTGACGCTCGGCGCCGGGCAGTTCTGCACCAACCCTGGCTTGGTGCTTGCCGTCGACGGACCGGGCCTCGACGCGTTCACCAGGGCCGCGGCCGACGCCGTAGCCACCAACGCCGGAGCCACCATGCTCACCACCGGTATCGCCGACCACTACGCCACCGCCGGTGACGCCCTTACCGCCCGGGACGGCGTCGATGAGCTCGCACGCGGCAGCCGACCCGGCGATGCGGCCGGGGGCTGCGCCAGGCTGCTGACCGTAGCTGGCGCCCGTTTCGTCGCCGATCCGGAGCTGCAGGCCGAGGTTTTCGGTGCGACGTCGCTGCTCGTTCGATGCGCGGACACCACCGAGTTGACCGCAGCCGTATGCGCGCTGGAAGGTCAGCTCACCGCCACCGTGCACGCAGATGAGGCCGATCATCCACTCGCCGCGAAGCTGCTACCGCTCTTGGAGGAGCGGGCCGGTCGCATCCTGTTCGATGGCTGGCCCACCGGAGTCGAGGTGGGACACGCGATGGTGCACGGCGGCCCGTTCCCGGCCACGACAGACCCGCGCAGCACCTCGGTCGGGACGCTCGCGATCGAGCGCTTCCTGCGACCCATCGCCTATCAGGACGTTCCGGCGGGTCTGTTGCCGGCCGAGGTTCGCGACGACAATCCGGTTGGCGTGTGGCGCCGACTCGACGGTGAACCCGGCCGAGACGCGCTCGCCGCCGACAGCGCCGACTGACCAGCGTCGACCATGCGTGAGGGGTTACCCCCGGCCAGATCCGGCCCTCGCCGACCATTCCCGCGACCGCCCGGTCGCAACCCTTCCAATGTTGTGAGGACCTAATGACACCGCGATCGTTCACGTCGTCACTGCCACCTCTCCCCGCCACGGGCCCCCACTGGCGTCCACATCCGCAGTCGGAAGTCGTCGATGCTCGTCCCGCGGCGCTGTCCGCGCACGGCACGCCTTTCGATGGGAGCTCCCGCCATGGCCACTCCTGAAATCCGTTCGGACCGCATGCGCCAGTCCTCACCCGAGGCCACGCTCGGTGGACAGGCAGCACCCCGGCCGAGAAGACCCAGCCGTGACTCGATCGCGGCCGGTGTGAAGGCAGTCGCGGGAATCTTCGGGCTCTTCGCCGTCTGGCAGCTGCTGGTGATCATCTTCAATCCGCCGGAATACCTGCTCGTCGGGCCGATCTCGGCCTTCGCCGAGCTGATCGAACGGCCCGGGTACTTCGCGAGCAACACCTTCGTCACGCTGCAGGAGGCGCTTGCCGGTTTTGCGCTCGGCACCGCGCTTGGGGTTCTGTGCGGCGCGGCGCTGCACTACTCGACGACCGTGCGCAGTTTCCTCTACCCCGCGCTCATCGCGATCGACACCATCCCCAAGGTCGCGCTCGCACCGCTGTTCATCGTGTGGTTCGGGTTCGGCTTCGAGTCCAAGGCGTTCGTCGCGATGGCCATCGCGTTCTTCCCGCTGGTGATCAACACCTATGACGGCCTGAGCTCGGTACCCCACGAACTGCAGGAGCTGGCGCGGATCAACAGGGCGTCGCAGTGGAAGAAGATGACGAAGATCGAGTTCATCTACGCGATCCCATCGATCTTCTCCGGAGCGAAGATCTCCATCTCGCTCGCGGTGGGTGGCGCGGTCGTCGGTGAGTTCATCGCCGGCTCGAAGGGGTTGGGGTATGTCATCCTCCTCGCCAACAGCCAGGTCGACCTCCCGTCGATGTTCGCGGCCTTCATCGTGCTCGCCGCCATCGCCCTGGCGTTGTTCTTCATCGTCGACTTCGCGGGACGAAAGCTGGTCCCGTGGAAGAACCACGCGAAGTGACCGCGGGGATCGGAGACTCGAATGCGGAACTCCACTCGTAAGATCGCGGCGATCGTCGGGGCGGTGCTGCTCGTGGCCCTGTCGGGCTGCACGAGCGGCAGCGGAAAGAACTCGATGACCCTCATGCTCGACGTGGCGTACCTGCCAAAGCACGCTCCGTTCATCTCGGCTGTCGAGCGGGGCTTCTTCAAAGCGGAAGGCATCGACCTCACGGTCATGCCGGGGTCGGGTTCGACCAACACCGTCACCTCCGTCGACACCGGCAAGGTCGACGCCGGCTGGGCGGACTTCGGCGCCACGGTCACGAGCCAGGGCAGGGGCGCCGAAGTCAAACAGGTCAACCTCCTGCAGGCCAGGTCCGCCTATGCGGTCGTCGCCCTCGCCGGCACCGGAATCAACGGATGGGCCGATCTCCCGGGCAAGACAGTCGCCACCGAGGGCGCGGGTGCGATGACCGCGATGTGGCCGTACGCGATGAGCAAGCTGGGACTCAAGGAAGGCGATGTCAACGTCGTCCACGCCTCGAGCGGATCGAAGATCCCCGGACTGCTGGCCGGTCAGTGGGACGCCAACCTCGCCCTGTACGTCTCTGACGAGCCCGCCATCGACGCGCTCGACCGGCAGGCCGTGGTGCTGAAGTGGTCCGACCTCGGCATCGACCTCTACGGCAACGGGATCGTCGTCTCCGACGAGAAGCTCAGAACCGATCCCGAGCAGGTGCGGCGGTTCAACCGGGCGATGCAGAAGGGCTTCCTGTGGGCGTGCCAGCACCCGGCCGAGGCCGCGCAGGACTTCCAGAAAGAGGTCTCGGGCTACGAAACCAAGACCATCACCCTCGCCATCGGCGAGCAATGCGCCCTCAACTGGGGCACCGGCGAGTCGGCGAACCAATTCGGCGTCATGGACGACACCGGCGCCCAGAAAATGATCGACGTCGCCCGCCAGTTCCTCGGCCTGAACCCGGCGAGCAACCTCACCCCAGTCGACGTGTACAGCAACGCCTACCTCGAGCCGCTGCACCACAACGAGACCATCCAGGCGCCGTGACGGCCGGACGGAGAGTCACATGAACAACGAGTACGCCATCTCGGTCAACAACGTGGGGAAGACCTACCGATCCCGGGACGGCCAGCACAACACGGTGCTCAAAGGGCTGGACTTCCACGTGAAGCCGGGACAGTTCGTCTCGATCGTCGGCCAGTCGGGAAGCGGGAAAACCACGCTGCTCAAGACGATCTCCGGCCTGCAGGAGCCCACCGAGGGCGAAATCCTGGTCAAGGGGCGGCCGATCCACGACGGGATCGAGGACATCGCGATGGTGTTCCAGAGCCCCGTGCTCCTGCCGTGGCGCAACAACATCGACAACGTGCTCCTGCCGCTGGAGTTCCGCGGCACCCGCACCGACGAGTCACGCCGCTACGCCCAGGAACTGCTCGAAATGGTCGGGCTGGGCGGCAAAACCGAGCACTACTCCTACGAGCTCAGCGGCGGGATGCAGCAGCGGGTGGCCATCTGCCGTGCGCTGGTCTCCCACCCTGAGCTGCTGCTCATGGACGAGCCCTTCGGTGCACTCGACGCCATGACCCGCGACTCGATGAACTTCGAGATCCAGCGCATCTGGCAGACCACGGGGTGCAGCGTCCTGTTCGTGACACACAGCATCTCCGAGGCGGTCTGGCTCGGGGACCGAGTGGTCGTCGTCGGCGGCCGCCCCGGCCGGATCGTCGCCGACATCGCGATCGACCTCCCTCGGCCCCGGGGCAAAGAGCACCGGTACTCCGCAGCCTTCTCCGACTACACAACGGAAATCGAATCCCACATCGGAGTCATGACCGGAATCAGCTGACCGCCGCCAGCCCGGCCTCCGACCCGAAATCGACATCAGGGAATACCAATGCTGAGCCTCACCGCAGACGCCTCGCAGGTCGAACGAACCTACGGTCTCAATGCACGCAAGAGCTTGCTGTTCTCCGCGATCCGCCTCGACTCCTACCCGCTCGTCGCACCACTGATCGCACAGACCGACAACGGCCAGTACCTGCTCGTGCGCCAACAAGAGCAGGGCAACGCCCTCTCAGCCGGAGTCCCGAAGGACCAGATCAAGTTCTACGCACCCTGGGTCACGATCGACCCCCGAATCGTCGCCGACACCCCCGCCTCGGCGTCGCTGACCAGCCTGGTGCGGGAACTCGCCGACGGCGCTGCGGTGAGCCTCGCGGCCGACGTCGTCTACAGCCACTACCGCACGCTCTCCGGCTCCGTCGAACTCGTCGTCTCCGACCAGGACCCCACCCCGGTCACCGCATACGAACTCGACCTCGAGGAGGTCCTGACGAGGTTCGCGGCCTGGCGCGAGACGGGCGTCCACACCGCGCGGCGGCTGATCGAGGACGTCGCACACCTTTCGGGCCTGGCGGAGGAGTTCACCGCCGGCGAGGACAGCCGGTTCTCGGCGCTGAAGACGCTCGTCGCCGACCGCTCCCTCGACGCGCTGCTCCTCGCTGCACCGCCCAACTTCACCGAGGCGACCGGGTTCGCGCAGCCGGACGGAACAGTCGCCCTGTGGCTTGCCGGTTCGGACAGGCTGGTCGTGCTGGCACCCGACGGAGCCTCCGGGGTCTCCGCGTCTCCCGTCGGCCGGTTCCCGTCCATCGGCGCCGCCGTCCAAGCGCTGGCCCGCGGCATGCGGACCGGCGTCGAGGACGAGTGGATCAGCGTCGGTCTTGCCCGCGAGCTCGAGCGCGAGGGAGCGGAACTGATTCCGGTCTCGACAGACCTCGGCCACTGGCGGGACGTCCGCGACCACGAGGACCTCGCGTTCCAGGTCGTCGCCGCCCGGGCGAGCGTGTTCGCCATTGAGGAGGCCCTGGCCTGGGCGGAGAAGGGCCTCAACGCCGGCCGCTCGTTCTCCGAACTCGACATCAACGCCGTGTACCTCGACAAGATCGCCGAATTCCGCACGGTGAACGAGATCCCCTTCGGCATCGAGCCCTACTTCACCAACCTGCACTCGTCCAACCGGATGCTCTTCCCCGGCCCGCCCGTCGACTACCCGATCAACGACGAGACGACCTGCATCCAGCTCGACGCCGGGGTGCGCATCGTCGTCGACGGGGTCACCGTCGCCACCTCCGACATGGCCCGCTCCCTGCCCCGCACCGCGGCGGCGAAGGAGGCGTACCGCTTCTTCTTCGACGTGGTGCGCGAGGGCATCATCGGGCAGCTCAAGCCCGGCGTGGTGTGCGAGGACGTGCACGAGGGAACCTTGCGCTACCTGGCACCCCACCTGGACCGGATGATCGCGATCGGGATGCTCGGAACGGACGTCGACTTCAACGGCGAATACCGCAAGCGCAACGTCGGCCACCTCATGGGCAAGCAGGAGTCGTTCGCCAACGAACTCCGGCCTGGCTACAAGCACGTCCTTGAAGTCGGCTCGTATGGTGCCGCCGAAATCCCGTGGCGCTACGAGAACGCGGCAATCGGCACCGAGGACCTCTGGTACATCGGACGCGACCGGACCTACATCGTGAGCAAACGATGACGCCCGAACAGCCAGATCGTGCGTGCGGAGCGGGTGCAACGCGAGGCCGAGACGCGCGATCCAACCCGCATCGCTTGCCCGGCATATCGAATTGGGATGCAACATGACTGACGTGCAAGAGCGTCTCAAAGCTCTGTCCATCGAGCTCCCTGTGCTCGGTGCGCCCCGCTACGCGTATGAGGCGACCGTACGATGCGGCGATCTCCTCTATGTGTCCGGTCAAATCTCACGGACCGCCTCGGGCGAGATCCTGCAAGGCTGTCTGGGAGACGATGCGACCGTGGCTGACGGAGTGACCGCCGCGAGAACCTCCGCGCTCAATCTACTGGCGCGCATACATGACGCAGTCGGCCTCGGCAACGTACAGCAGGTACTGAAGCTCAATGCCTGGGCCACGAGTTCACGAGACTTCGTGGACCAGCCGACGGTGATCGATGGGGCTTCGCAGCTGTTGCTCGACGTTCTGGGCGACGCGGGTCGCCACGCCCGAACCGCCCTGCCGGCCCACGTGCTCCCCCAAGGCGCGCTCGTGGAACTCGACGCCACGATCGCCCTTCGCGGCTAGACCGTAAGAGGTGAGCGTCTCGACGTCTTAGTTGACGAGTGATCGCACACGAATCAGTGCTGGTCAGCACCCAATATGTTGCTCACCGCGAAAAGTCCGGGTTACCACGTGCGAGCTCAACTGGCACGCTTACATTCAAAAGTATTCAACTTGCGCCTTTGGGCAACATTCACGGGTCGCGCACGCCCTATCGCCTCGGATGACCTGGTCACGACTTGATGCCGCTGCTTAGGCTCACAGGCACTGCGTCGAATCTCCCCTTTTCGACGTCACCTCCGTCTCGATGCGAATGGAGCTCGATGATGATGATTCGAAAGCTGGCCGCGGCCGCCCTGCTCACCCTGGGGGTCGCCGCCGCCACCCAGGGCGTGGCGTCCGCAGCCACGTGGGTCCCGGCCGGGGTCTACCCGTCGAGCAGTGCCTGCGCCAGCGCGGGCAACGCGGGCTTCCCGCAGGGCCGCTGGGTCGGCTGGCGCTGCGAGAACCTGCACGACGGCCAGTACCAGCTGTGGGTGCAGCCGAAGTACTGATCCGATGCGTGGTGCGGGGGCGCGTCCGTTGTGGACGCGCCCCCGTTTCGCTGCGGTTTCCAGGGTTCTGAAGGAATCCCGCGGGGAACGCAACGCATGGTGCTGCCATGAGATCAGCGCGTTTTCTCCGCACGGCCGCGATGCTGCCCGTCGTGGTCATGCCGCCACTGGCCGCCGTGGGCCTCGCGGTGGCGAGGAGCCATCTGCAGGCCCACCCAGCCTCACGTTCCCAACGAGGAACCGCCGCACCACGGGATGCCGCACATTCGTTCGCGTCCCGCTGCGCGACACCCATACGAGGTCTTCGACAGCCCAGAGACTTCGTGGGACGTCTCACCAGGACACAATCCCGGCGTCGTCGAACAGCCCTCCGGTCGGGCCGTCGTCCGGCAGCGTGGCGAGCCGAATGGCGATCTTGGCGCCTTCTGCGGGCGTGCTGGTTCCGTGGAAGCCGTTGAGATCGGTCGCGACGTAGCCGGGGCAGGCGTTGTTGATTTTGATGTTGGTGCCGCTCAGCTCCTTGGCGTACTGGATGGTGACCGCGTTGAGGAACGTCTTCGACGGTGAGTAGGCCCCGCTGACCCCGCCGAGGTCGACGCCCGGCGTGGTCTGCAAGGTCAGGGAAGCGACGTGGCTGGACTGGTTCACGATCCGCGGGCGCTCGGAACGACGCAGGAGCGGCAGCATCGCGTTGATGACCCGGACGACGCCGATCACGTTGGTCTCCACCACCGCCCGCATGCTCTCCGGCGTGACGGTCGAGGGCTCCTCCGGCCATGCCCCAGCGATACCGGCGTTGTTGACCAGCACGTCGAGCCGCCCAGCGCGCTCCTCGATCAGTGCGGCGGCGGCCGAAACGCTCGCGTCGTCGGTCACGTCGAGAAGCACACCGAACGCGTCGACGCCGGCCGCGCGGAGCTTCGCCACGGCATCCTCCCGGCGCTGCTCGTCCCGTGCCCCGATTCCGACGCTCCAGCCCAGCGCGCCGAGCCCGGCCGCGATCTCGTATCCGATTCCCTTGTTCGCGCCGGTGACCAGCGCAATCGTCTGTTCGCTCATGCCTTTGATCGTGGCCGGGCACTGGCGGGGAACCAACACCGTCTGAGTCATGCGACGATACCCAGCTGATATGGATCGGGCGGTAGCCTGAACGGGTGGAGACGCGGGAGTTGCGGTACTTCGTTGCGGTCGCCGAGGAGTTGCACTTCGGCCGGGCCGCCCAGCGCCTGGGCATCGCCCAGCCTCCGCTGTCGCGGACGATCACTCAGCTTGAGCGACGGCTCGGAATCGCGTTGCTGGAACGCACCAGCCGCAAAGTCTCGCTCACCGAAGCCGGATCAGTGCTGCTGGCCGAAGGCCGGGCGATCCTCGGCGCGCTGGCCGCAGCCGAGCGGCGCACCCAGCGTGCCGCGACGAGTAAGCCCTCGCTCGTCCTGGCCACCAAGGCCGGCGCCTCCGGCGAACTGCTGGCAAAGTTGCTCGACGCGTACGCCGCCGAACCGGGTGCCGTCGCCGTCGACCTGCTGCTCCGCGAATCCCAGCCCCAGCAAACGCTGCATGACGGCCAGGCCGACGTGGCGCTGTTGCATCAACCCTTCGACTCGACGGCCGAACTCGACACCGAAATTCTGAACACCGAGGGACAGGTCGCCATTCTTCCCACCTCGCATCCGCTCGCTGGCAGATCCCACGTCCGGATGGCGGATGTCAGTTCACTGCCGGACCTCCCGCTTGCCCGCTGGCCCGGCCCCGACGGCGCCTATCCCGAGGGCCCCGGCGCGGAAGTACGCAACCAAACGCAGCTCTTCCAGCTGATCGCGCTCGGCCGCACCACCGTGGTCATGCCCGAATCCTGCCGCGCCAACCTGCTCGAAGACCTGGCCGCCGTGCCGGTTCTAGACGCGCCGACCGTGACGACAGTCATCGCCTGGCCTCCACACAGCCGCTCCCGAGCACTCGCCGGTCTAGTCCGCGTAGCCACACGCCTCTGAGCCTTCGCCCCCGCAGCCCCGTCCCTCCGTTCGTGGAGTTCCTGTTGTGGCACCGCAATCGCCCGCGGGGTCAGCCCGCGGTTGTGCACTCAAGCCGTGCCAGTGAGGACCTGCTCCAAGTAGGGGTTGATCAGGATGCCGTCCGGATCAAGAGATCGGCGGATCCGTTGTACGTCATGCCAGCGTGGATAGCGGGGTGCGAGGCTGCGCGCGGTCTGGGAATGCAGCTTCGCCCAGTGCGGGCGACCATCAAAGTCGCCGAGAACCCTTTCGGCGCAATGAAATATCTTGTCGTGCGGGCTGTGCGCATCGGTCGCCAAGTTGACGTAACCGGTTGGGCGCCCGTAAGCCGGACTGAGCGGGATGTCATTTCCGGGCGCTACCCGTATCTCCAGGGGCAGCGAAACCACCTCGCCGGCCGACGGCAGTGCTCGACGCAATTCTTGCAACGCCTGCCCTAACGCCTCGAGTGGCACGGCGTACTCCATCGCCACCACCCGGACGCGTTGTGGAAACGTGAAAACCCGATGGCTCACGTCGACGAACGACCGAAGCGGGCGGCGCATCAGGACTTTGGAAGCAAATGGCACGAGCGCGGCATTGCGCCGGTGGGTCCGGAGCACGCCATGCAGCCCGACATGTCCCGCCAGATAGTGATCTCGCCAGGCCTGCCACCGCGACGGGGGCCTGCGCGGCGCCGTCGTGCGCGACATGGCCCGGATGTGTACCGAGTCGCTCCACATCGGCCAGAAGAAGATCGGGTGATCAACGTTCGCGATGAGTTCGGGCAGGTGCCCGATCAGCCGGGCGAAGGGCTCCGTTCTCTCCTCAAGGCCGAGCGAAAATGCCGGTACGCAACGAAATGTGATCGTGGAGATAACCCCCAGTGCGCCCAAGCCCAGACGAGCGGCCGAGAACACGTCTGGTTCGGACGTCGCCGAGCACTCCACGAGTTCCCCGTGTCCTGTGATGAGCCGCATACTCGCGATCTGACTCGACAGGCAGCCATACCGGGTGCCCGAACCGTGCGTCCCCGTCGAGACCAGGCCGGCCGCGGTTTGAACGTTGATGGTCCCCATGTTCTCGAGCGCGAGTCCGTACCGGTCCAACTCGGCGTTGATGCGCCAGAGCGGTGCGCCGGCTTGGACCGTGACCGTCATGCCGACGGGGTCCACCGCGATGACATCGGCGTACTCGTGCAGATCAACGAGGGTGCTATCCGTGCTGACCAGCGGCGCGAAGGAGTGCCCGGATCCGGCGAGGCGCAGCGGCTGACCGGTGGCACATGCGTCTCGCACGTACTGGGCCAACTCGTCCTCACTACGCGGACTGACGCGACGGGCCGGAGTGCATCGGGCGGACCCAGCCCAGTTTGTCCACATCGATCGGGCGTCGGAGCGCTCCGCGATGCCAGTCATGGCAGGAACCTGTGCGAGGCGTAGCCGACCTGCTTGTAAATCCAACTGTAAGTCTCGGCCATTCCCTCCCGCAGCGAGACTGATGGTGCCCAGCCGAGCTGTTCGCGGATCAGCGTGTTGTCGCTGTTTCGTCCCCGCACACCTTGGGCAGCGGAAAGGTTGTAGCGCCGTTTCAGTGAGCTGCCAGCGATTTCCTGGACCAGATCGACGAGTTCGTTGATGGTGACGAGCTCGTCGCTACCCAGGTTGAGCGGCTGGTCGCAGTCGCTGCGCATGATGCGGCGAATGCCCTCGACGCAGTCGTCTATGTAGGTGAAACTCCTGGACTGCTCCCCGTCGCCCCAGATCTCGATCTTGTCGTCGTTGTTGATGACCGCAGCGGCAACTTTCCGGCAGATCGCGGCCGGGGCTTTCTCGCGTCCGCCGTCCCACGTTCCGTGCGGGCCGTAGATGTTGTGGAAGCGAGCTACCCGGGTGCGCAGGCCGAAGTCCTCAGCGAAGTGCCGGCACATGCGCTCGTCGAAGAGCTTCTCCCACCCGTAACCGTCTTCGGGCATCGCCGGATAAGCCATCTCTTCCCGCAATGGTTCGAGATCCGGGGCGACCTGGTGGGCAGCGGCGTAGACGCAGGCGGAGGAGGAGAAGAAGAATCGGTCCACGCCGGCATCGCGGCTGGCCATGAGCAGGTGCGTGTTGATCAGCACGGACAACATGCAGCGCGCCTTGTTGCCTTCGATGAAGCCGATGCCGCCCATATCGGCGGCTAGGTTGTAAACCTCGTCCATCCCGTCGACCGCCGCATGTGCCGCGTCGAGAAGCGATAAGTCGGCCACGACGTTTTCCGCGTCGGGATGCACCTGGAACCACTCGTCAACCGGTTTGCAGTCGACCACTCGTACGCGGTAGCCCTCGCTCAGCAGTCGAGCGGCCAAGTGCCCGCCGATGAAACCTCCCCCGCCAGCTACGAGGGCTGAACTCCTGTGATCACTCATGGCAACCAACTCCCTGGTCAGGATGAACATGTGTAATCGATCTGGACAAGGGCGACTGCTTCGACAGTTCGACCGGCCATCCGCAGGCCTGCCTGGCGAGTTTCGCTGGGCCGTCAGGGCACGAGAACCTCCTCGAAGCGGGTGGCTATAGGTTCGATCGCAAAAGCGCGGCGGGCGTACTGCTGTCCCGCCTCACCCATGCGCTGACGACGCGCGGAGTCAGCGAGCAGGGCGAACGCTGCCGCCACGTACTCATCCGGGTCATCTGGGTTGACTACGAGCCCCGCTCCGGTTTCCTCCAGCAGCTGCGCGGCACGATTCGTCGAAGGAATGGCAGCGAGCACCGGGCGCCCGGCGCAAAGGTAGGCCAGCACCTTCGAGGGAACCGACATCTGACCCGCTTCTGTGCTGAGCCCAGCGAGCAGCACGTCAGCTGCTGCGAACATGGACGGGACCCGGTCGTAGGGCTGGAAGTCGTACAGCCGCAGCCGACGTATTCCCAGTTGGCGCGCCCTTTCCAAGGCAAGGCGGCCAGTTCCCTCGCTGACGACGTACAAGACGCCGCTGTTCCGGGCGTCGCAGGCCTTCGCCAGCCGCACCAGCAGGTCTGCGCCGTGGCGATCGTCCAGCGTGCCGGAGTAGAGGAAGATGTGCTCTCCGGAGCTGCGGTCGGACCTCGCCGGTGCCCAGTCGTCGCTGTCGCATTCCATTTCTGAAAGCGGCGCCCAGTTCTCGATCACCGTGATGTTCTCCGACGGCACCCCGCACTGGCGAACGAAAACCGCGAACTGCTCTGCGATGGCGACAACCGCATCGCTGCTCAGCAAAGTGGCTTTCTCGCACCGTGCGGTGCGTTCCCACTCGTCGTGGTGGCCGGTCTCGCCGCTGGGTGCACGCGCGGAGTAGACATCCTGCAACCAGTACACGAACCGGATCCCCCGCTCAGCGCAGGTTTGCTGGATGTGCCGCTGAACCGGGACCGGGCTATTCCCCGAAATCACCACGTGGGGCGCGAAGTCTCTGATGAGTCCGCCGACGTCCTGCCCGTACGCGCCGGGACCCGAACCGCGGTGTCCTCGCCGAGGCATGCCGGTGATCGACAGGCGGTCGGAATCCGTTTCGCCGACCCGCAACTTCCCTTGTCCGACTGCGATCGTCGAGCAGTACACGTGGCGGACACAATGCCCTCGCCGGGCCAGTTCGCGGCTGAGTTCGGCTTGGAAGGGATGTCCCAGGTAATCGTGCACAACTATGCGTGCGGCGCGTTGACTGGTGATGATGACCTCCGGATGCCGTGCGGCCCAGGAGCGCTGCGGTCGGCGTCCTCACTTCCTACTCGGGAGCAGCGCATTGAGCCCAGTGGGTCAGGCAAAAAGTGCACGATTCTTTGCCCTTTTCCACCGGATCTCTGTCGTGCCCGACTCGCGCCGTGTTGTCTGTCTCCCCGACAGGGTCGGCCAGTGTGATGTCACGGTCAGCACCGAGGCTCGTGAGCGGATCGAGGCGCGGTGCGCGTTCGCCATCCCACGAAAATGCACGCCTGAGGACTCGGACAGCCATGATCGACGCCCGCCACCGGAATACCGCATTCCTGGTTGCCGGCTGCTTCTTCATGGAGAACCTGGACGGCACGATCGTCACCACGGCCGCCCCGAGCATCGGCGAGTCGCTCGGTGTCCCACCGACCGCAGTCGGCCTGGTGATGACGGCCTATCTGCTCACCCTCTCCGTGCTGATCCCGCTGAGCGCCTGGCTGACCAGCAGATTGGGTGTCCGGCCGGTATTCCTGGCCGCCATAGCGATCTTCACCCTGGCCTCGCTCGGTTGTGCGGCGAGCGGCAGCCTTCCGGTGCTGGTGGCCATGCGGGTGGTGCAGGGCGTCGGCGGCGCGATGATGGTGCCGGTCGGGCGAATGGTGGTGCTGTCCAGGACGGATAAATCGGACCTGTTGCGGGTGATGGCCTACATCGTGTGGCCCGGTCTGCTGGCACCGGTCGTCGCACCGCTGGCCGGCGCACTGATCACCACGTATGCGTCCTGGCAGTGGCTGTTCCTGATCAACGTGCCACTAGGTGTGTTCGCCTTTGCCGTGGCCTGGAAGCTGATCGGGGAAGCCGACAGCGGCACCGCCCGGAGGCCGCTGGACTGGCTCGGCCTGCTGCTCACCTGCGGCGGGCTCGGCGGGATCACTTATGCCGCGCACCTGATTTCGGACACGGACGCGGGCTGGCCGGTGACCGCCACTCTGACCGCGCTGTGCCTCGCCGTGCTCGCCGTTGCAGGCTGGCACCTGCTGCGCACCCCGAGCCCGTTGGTCACCCTGCACACGCTGCGCGTGCCGACCTTCCGGCTCTCCCAGTCCAGTGGGTTCCTGTTCTGGATCGTGGTCGGAGCCGCACCGTTCTTGTTTTCGCTGATGTGCCAGGAGGTGTTCGACTACAGCGCGACCAGCTCGGGCGCATTGGTGCTGTTCATCTTCGTCGGTAATCTGGCGATCAAACCGGCGACCACTCCGCTGCTCAACCGCTTCGGCTTCCGGCCGGTGCTGCTCGCCGCCACGATCACCCTCGCTCTGTGCATGACCGGTCTCGGTTTCACCACCTCGTCCACCCCGTGGCCGATGCTCGCCGGGCTGGCCCTGCTGTCCGGGGTCGCCCGCTCGGTAGGGCTGACCGCTTACGCCACGATCGGGCTCAGCGATGTCCCGCCCGAGCAGATGCGCGATGCCAACACGCTGGCCGCCACCACGCAGCAGCTGTCTACCGGGCTGGCTATCGCGGTGGCCACGGTGACCCTGCGGCTCGGCGAGCCCTTGGGTGAGCTGCTGTTCGGTGCCCGCGGCGGAGCCGCCTACACCGTGGCCTTCACCCTGCTCGGGCTGACCGCGCTGATCGCCACCGCCGGGGCGTTACGCCTCCACCCGCATGCTGGCAACGCCGTGCGCACAATCCGTCCACCGCGCCCTGCAGGTGTCGGCTGACGCAAGGATTCCCCAATTCCAGGCAAAATCGGGAACCCCTACCGCCGGACGAGGCGGCGGCACGCAGAACGAGGATGGAAAAACTCAATATTAGTCCTGTTGGACAAAAATCGACCAGGGGCTTGATCCACGCGGCAGGTGTCATTCAGTCTCGGTGCCTGATCCGCGTTTTCGACAGGGAGGTACTGCAGTGGCAGCGAGGCTCAGCGTACGACAGTCGGGCATCGCCCGGATCGCGACCACAGAAGACCTCTCCATCCTTGCCTGCACGAGGGTGGTTGCAGCGGCCGGTCCAATCCGGACCGAGGTTCACCTGTGATCACCACGTCCGACGGTGTCCGCCTTGAGGCTGTGTGGCATCAGGGCGGTGCGGATGCTGTGGTACTGGCACACGGAATCACCGCCGACCTCGGAGAGCAAGGACTGTTCCCGATTCTGGCGGATCGGCTTGCGACTGCGGGGTTCTCGGTGCTGCGGTTCTCTTTCCGTGGGCACGGCCGCAGCGA
This sequence comes from Saccharopolyspora sp. NPDC050389, assembly GCF_040655595.1. NCBI lineage: Bacteria > Bacillati > Actinomycetota > Actinomycetes > Pseudonocardiales > Pseudonocardiaceae > Saccharopolyspora > Saccharopolyspora sp. NPDC050389. The sequence continues at coordinate 12,278 of NZ_JBFAKG010000059.1, read as the reverse complement.
GGGCAGGCCACGCGACATGACGATCGCGGGAGAGCGGTTGGATTTGCGGGCGGCCGTGGAGTCGACGGGGCGCCCGGTGTCGGTGGTGGCGTCGAGCTTCGGCGCGGTGAGCACCACGCTCTCCTTGGGCGAATTGCCCATCGACTCGGTGGTGCTGTGGCAGCCGGTGCTCGATCTACGTCGGACTTTCCTGCAACCGGAGCTGCCGCGCGGGCGGCAGCTCTACGGCGACTCGACCTCCTTGCAGCAGCAGGGTTTCCTCGACATCGAGGGACGGTTCGAACTGGGCGCGCGGCTCTTCGAAGAGTTCGCGGAGCTCGACCCGCGAGCTGCATTTCTCGCGAGCGACATACCGGCGCTCGTCGTGCATGGCGATGCGGATGAGCACGTCTCCTACGAGGTGGCCCATGAAGTGGCAGCCCGGCGGCTGCGCACGGACTGGCACCGCGTTCAAGGCGGCGGACATGGCTTCCGGGACATGGGGAGCGAAGTCATCGACGTGACAGTGTCGTGGCTTCTCGGCCAGGCTGCCCACTAAAACAGCATTCCGCGAGTTGCACGGGGAAGCCGCCGACGCCAAGCGCTGCTGGAGTTCGTCAAGGACGACTCGTCCTTGAGACTCCGCCACGACGCGGTGACTCTGCTCGACTGGTTGGGCTGAGACATCCACGACGAATGGCCACTTCGGACGTTGCCCGCCATGCGGGCTGCAGTCAACCGCGGGCCATGGCGATAACGCCGGACAACCGCTCCCCGGCCTCGTAGATCATGTACGGCACTCCCCTGTCCGTCCCGAAGGCCGGCGCGGCCGCGCGTCCGTTTTCCGGTGCTGCGGAACGCGAATCGTAGAAGACACCAAGGTGGTCGCGCCGGTCGAAGTCGTTGCCGACCTCCGTGATGAGGATGTTGCCGCCGCTCTCCTTGTCGCTGTTGTAGACGACGTACGTGCTGCCGTTCTTGTGCAGCAAGTGCGGGCCGCCGACGTTGATCGCGCCGACCTTGGCGTGGTCGATCAGCGGCTCGCGGTCGAAGGTCCAGTTGCGGCCCTCGGGCGACCAGCCCCAGCAGATGTCGCGGTGGTTGGCGGTGGTGTTGCGCATGAAGACCATCACGTAGCGGGCACCCCGGGAGGGCAGGTGGTGGCGGAAGACCCTGGCGTAGGAGGTCTCGGTGGTGCCCGCGGGCATCATCGAGGTGGTCAGCACGGCTTTGTCATAGGTGAAGTGGATGCCGTCTTTCGAGCGTGCGAGGCGAGTCGTGTTGTTGTCGCCGTGGAAGTACAGCCACATCTCCCGGGCCTCGCGGTGCCACAGCACGTGCGGGGACGAGACGTGCTTGACGCTGTAGTGCGGCTGCCACTCGTTGGCGACGATCGGGTTGTGCGGGTACTCGGTGAACGGGCCTTCCAGCGAATCGGCGTAGGCCAGGCAGATGCCACCAGGGGCGTCGTGTGGGGCGTAGTAGAGGTAGTAGCTGCCGATCCGGTTGCTCAGCCGGTCGTGGACGCCGCGGACGCAGGGGAAGATGATTTCGCCGGTGGGGTTGTACTTGAGCTGCTCCGGCTTGAGAAGGGTACGCACGTAGCGGTAGTCGGGGAAGGCACCAGGGGCGGCGGATGCGGGCAGGGCGCCGCCAACTGCGAGTAGGGCGCCGCCCGCCGTCGCGGTGCGCAGGAAACTACGACGGTCCAGTTCCATGAAGGAGACTCCATTTCGGACGGTGGGTTAGAGGTAGGTGGCGGCGGTGACGCACAAGCCGCCGAGCGCGACGCACCACACGTAGGGCAGGGTGCGCAGCATCACCCGCTGCGGGCTGACGCCGGAGTACTGCGCCGCCCACACCGTTTGGGTGCTCGTCGGGTCGGAAACGCCGAAAACCTGATTGTACGAGGCGGTCAGGCCCAGCACGGCGACCGCCGGGTAGATGCCCGCCGCGATCAGCACACCCGCGATCCCGGCGCCGAGGCCGAAGACGTTGAGCGGCCCCCGGTACAGGCACAGCGGCACCAGCAGTGTGAAGACCAGCACGAAGACGACCGGGTGCCCCGGGGCGACGGCCCCGACCAGCGGGTTGAGCGCGTCGATCGCGCCGGGCAGTTTGACCGCCGCAAGCAGGATGCCGATGGCGACGAACAGCACGATGGGTGGAGCAGCGACCTCGAAGGCGGCATAGAGCGTGCGCAGCATCCGCTGGTTCATCTCGGCTGGCCTTGTCGTCGTGATCAGCGCGTAGAGCACACCAGCGAGCATCGACGGGATGATCGCGAGGTCGAAGCCGAGCGCCAGGACCAGCGGGATGGCAGGGGCGAGTAGCGCGTACCAGGGCGCGTCGCCCATGCGGCGGGCGCGCCCGCGCCCACGGCGCTCCGGCCGGGCCACGCCCGAGGTCAGCGACCAGGAGTGCTCCACCCCCTTGCGCCGGGTCTCCACGAGCACGAACAGAACTGCGAATAGCAGGGCGAAGGGGAACAGCTTGACCATGAAGCCGCGCACGGTGTCGATCGGCAGTTCCAGGGCGGTGGAGAAGAACTGCCAGACTGGCAGCTCGAACGGCACGCCGACGGCGATCCCCATGAGGATGGTCCCGGCCGCGGTCGTCTTGGGCACCCCTACGGCGATCATCGCGGGGATGCCGACGATGCCCGCCATCATCGCGGCGGGAGCCGAGCCGGTGACCGTACCGACGAGCGCGGAGACGGCCAGCACTCCGAGCGCGACGATGGTCGGGTGGTCGCCGCCGAACTCGACGATCTTGCGGACGAGCGTCGCGGCAATGCCGGTTTCCTCCATGAGCTTGCCCAGCCACGAGCCGATCAGCACGGCGAGCATGGTGGAGGCCAGCGCCACCGAGCCCTTCTGGAACACGGTGTCGATGATGCTGCCCTCGCCGGTGAACGGGGCGCCCGCGGCGATCGCGATGCCCACCCCGAGCAGGACGAGAGCGAAAGCGGTGGGCAGCTTGCGGGCGAGCATCAGCCCTACGCCGGCAAGCATGAGCACAAGGATGACGACTCCCATTGGGCCTCAGTCCTCTCCGAGGGCCAGGACCGCGCCGGTCAGCGCGGCGGTGAGCAGGATCGGGGTCCGGCCCAGACCGACGGCGGCGCCGGCGTACCCGTGCGCGGCGACCTCATCGGCACCCGCGACGTGGCCGAGGATGCGGAAGCGGCCGAGGCGCAGGGAGATGTGCCCCAGGCGGTGGCGAAGCGCTCGGCGGACTGCAGTGTCGTGCAGGCGCGCGTGCGCCTCTTCGTGGGCCAGCGCGGTCGCGCGCAACGAGCCGGGCGGAAACCACGCCTGCCAACCGAGGAACACGACCAGTTCCTCGCCGAGGGCGAGCGCGTCGACGTAAAGCTCCACAGTGGACACTGGCCGGGACCGGTAGCGGGCCATCAGCCGACGGTCCAGCCCGCCGTCGCGCTCGATCACCCTCGGCGGGTCGTCGAGCCCGGCGCCGGAGCGGGCGAGTTCGGCACCGAACCCGGTGGACACCTCCGCCCAGCGGGCCAGCATTGCCGAGTCGCGCGCCTCGTGGGTGGGAGTGCCGGCCAGCAGCCGGGCGGCGAGTTCGGCGTCGGTGAGCGCTGCCAGCCGCTCGCACTCCGCGGCCAGCGAATCCCGGCGTGCGGCGGACAGATCGGCCAGGTGCGAGCCGCGGGGCGCGGTTCGGGCGGTCATGAGCGTACCTCCAGCACCGCCACCACCGGCTCGTCAGCCGTGCGCGAGCGCAGCTCGCTGCGGGCCAGGGCCAGCAGCGGCCCCGCCTCGAGCACGCCGGAGAGATCGGCGATCCGCGAGCCGAGCAGCAGACGCAGCGACGGCGCTCGGACACCGCCATCCCCGTAGGTCGTGGTCTCGCGGATCAGCTCCGCCAGCAGCTCCGGCGCCTGCCCCACGGTAGTCGTGGCAACACGGGCGTTGGCGGCGTGCAGGCGCACGACGCCGTCGGCGTCGAGGACGCGCACTGGGTGGTGCGGTTTGCGGAAGCGGCGACGTTGCAAGGTTCCGTAGACGGTGTGGGCGTCGGTGGCGGCAAGCACCTCGACCTTCTGCGGATCAGCCTTGAGGCTGGCCGCGGCGACGGAGAGGAGTTCGCTGTCGTCGGCGCGGCGGGCGCGGTCCTGAGTGCGCAGTTCGGTGGCGCCGGTGGCGATGGCCCGCACGGTGCTGGTCTGCGGGTCGACGGTCACTTCCACTTCGACCGCGCCGGGTGCGGCCCCCTGCGCGACGACGGCCGCTTCGGCTTCGTTGCGCACGCCGAGGATGTGTTCCTGGGTGGCGCCGGGGATGATCCGTTCGATCTGCTCCCGGACCAGCGCGAGAGCCACACCGACCGGGCTGATCACTTCGTTGTGCTTGGCGATCCGGCCGGTCAGCCCGGTGCTGGCAGCCAGGTGCGGGGTGACGGCGGCCGCGCCCCCTCCCCCACCGACGAGGACGGCGGTGTCGCGGTCGAGGCGGTAGTCGCGGACCACCGCGTCCACGACGGTTTGAACCTGCTTTACCCCCGCATCCAGGACCCGCATCGCGGCACCCGCCACGTCGGTGTCCAGTGCCTCGGCAAGCGGTGCCAACGCAGTGTGAGCCACCTCCGGTTCGCACGCGGCGAAGTCGCCTTCTGGGACCCGGCCCAGCGCGTTGGCCGCGCAGGTCATGGTGATGGCGAAGCGGCCGCCCGCGGTTTCGAGGACCACGTAGTCGCCCGGGTCGCCGTCCAACGGGCTGATGGCGACGAGCTTCGCGTCCCGCAAATCCTCTGGAGTCGCATAGCAGGCGTACGGCAACCCGGCGATGTGGGCGCTGCGCGGCCCGACCGCGCGCACCCCGCCACCGGCGAGCCGCACCATCGAGCCGCCGCCGACACCGACGGTGCGGACGTCCAATGCGGACAGGTACGAGGATTTGCCCAGGATGGTGGCGTGCCGGACCGCGACTTTGCCGCGGCGGATGACGCTGATGTCGGTGGAGGTGCCACCCGTTTCCAGGAACACGCCATCGCTGACCCGCTCCTGCATCAGAGCACCAGCCACTCCGGCGGCGGGGCCCGAGAGCACGGTCAGCAGCGGACGCCGCCGCATCTCCTCCAGCGACATCACCCCGCCATCGCAACGCATCACCATCAGCGGAGCGGTCATACCGGACGCGGCGATGCTCGAGTCGACCAGGTCCGCGGTGGCCAGCATCTTCGGCAGGATGGCCGCGTTGACCACAGCGGTGCGGGTGCGCTTGCGCAGCCCGTACAGCGACGTGATCTCGTTCGCGGCGGTCATGGGCAGCCCGTAGGAGCCCGCGACCGCCAGCACCGCCTGTTCGCCGTCGGGCAGGTCGACGCTGAACGGCTCGGTGGCGACCAGCACTTCGGCTCCGGCGGCGGTGACCTGCTCGACGGCGGCGCGGACCCCCGCGGGATCGTCGGGATCCCGGACGTGCGCGTAGTGCAACGGCAGCCGTTTACCCGGGGTGAGTTCGAGGTTTCCGAGGGCGGCGAGGCGCTTGGTGGAGACCGCGCCCGGGCCGGTGCCGATGCCGAGCAGCCCGACCGGGGCCACATCGCCCTCGAGCAGGGCGTTAGTCGCCTGAGTGGTGCCGTGCGCGAGAAAAGCGACGTCCTCGGGGACGCAGCCGACGTCTTCGAGCAGCCGATTCAGCGCCGCCACGATGCCGTGCGCGACGCCGTCGGGATGGTGGTGGGTGGTGGGGACCTTGACCTGGGCGACGAGCGCCAGCGTGGCCGAGTCGACCGCCACGGCGTCGGTGAAGGTTCCACCCACATCGATGCCGACGCGGATGCGGTGCCGGGTCATAGGGACACCTCCTTGTGTCGTACGCAGGTCGAGCGAATGACGCGGGTGGGGTGCTTCCGGGCGAAAAGAACTGTCCCGACCGGTCTTTTCAGTAGCCGCGGACGTCGGGCCAGTGACGCTGGACACCTGCCCTGTCGAGCACGCGGGCGAACTCCTCGAACCTCTTCTCCTCCTCCTGCACCTGGTGCGGCCGCACGCCCTCGTCCAGGCAGTGCGCGGCGAGCGCGCCCGCGACCTCGCCGACGTTCCACTCCACGGGGTGCAGGCGGTAGCAGCCGTTGGTGATGTGGGTGGTGCCGATGTTCTTGCCAGCAGGCAACAAATTGCGGATGCGGCGCGGCAGCAACGCACCCAGCGGAATCTCGAACGGCACCGACCCGATGTCGATGTAGTTGTCGCCGCCGGTGGACGGGTGCAGGTCGATGCGGTAGCCACCGATACCGACGGAGTCGGCGTGGCGGGTGCCGCCGTAGGGGCCGACCAGCTCGATGGCGACGTCGCGCTCGGTAACGGTGGTGACGGCCTTGATCCGGCGGGATTCGCGGATGTAGGCGGCCTTGGCCAGACCGTCTGCGGTGCCGGTGACGTCGGGCCGGAGCTTCAGGCCGGGGAAACCCGTTCCCCCGTCTGGACGCGGCGCCTCGGTCTGCAACCAGTACAGGACGGAAAGGGACAACTGGCGGGCGTCGGCGAGCGCCTGCCGGGCGGTCTCCTCGCCGGCCCCGAGCAGCGGCTTGAGCCAGTAGTCGTTGAGCGGCCAGTTGACCAGGGTGATGTCGGAGTCGAAGGCCCCGGGCCGGTGCAAGTTGCGGGCGAGGATACGCCGGAATGCCCAGAGCTCCTTGTCGCCCGCGTCCGCGCTCTGGTCGGCGTCGACGTCGAGCGGATCATCGTCCGGGTTCGGCTGGAACGTGCGCGGCACGGCTTCGAGGGTGCGCGGGTCCGGGGCGAGGAAGCCGATCAGCGGACCGGGCCAGAAGTCCGGCCGGTAGGAGCGCCAGAATTCGTAGTTGGCGGGCCGGTCGATGGTGTGGTCCTCGCCGTCATAGTGCGAGAGCGCGAAGCAGACGGTGATGCCCTGCTGGTTGAGGGGATCGGCGATCTCGGGGGCGTGCGGCTCGGCGTGTTCGCTGCGCGCCTCGGCGCCGATCGCGTGCTCGACACCGGCCAGCTCCAGCAGATCGCCTGTCTCGGTGGCGTCGATGATGTACGGTGCCGCGATGGTCTGGCGGGTGCCGTCACGGACGTCCTCGACGGTGACTGCCCGGACCACATCGCCTTCGGTCTCGGCGGCGACGGGCCGGTGCTCGGTGAGCACGGTCAGCCGCCCGGCGGCGCGGTGCGGCGCGAGCATCGCCTCGATCACGGCGAGCGCGACACGCGGCTCGTGGCAGAGCTTGCTGACCCGCCCGGCGCCGGGGTTGAGGCGCACCAGGTCTCTGGCCTGCGCCCGCAGCGGGTACCACTGGCGGTAGTGGGCGCGGATGCCCTCGCGCAGCGCCCGGTAGGAGGCGGTGACGCCGAACTGCTCGACCCACGGGTGTTCGTCGGGCGGCACGGCCTGGGCGGTGAGCTGGCCACCGACCCAGTCGGTCTCCTCGGTCAGAACGGCAGTCCGCCCTGCCCGGCAGGCGGCCAGGGCGGCAGCCACACCGCCGAGTCCGCCGCCCACGATCAGGACTTCGGTCTCCGCAGGGGTAGCGATGGGAGTGGGCATGTAGTGCTGCCTCCTCGGGCACGTGTGATGTGTCGGATGTGGTTGCGGCTCAAGGCCGCACGGTCGCCCGGCCGGCCGTGCGACCCGGGCGGAAGGTGCAGGCCACCCGGGGCTCGGCGGCCTCCTCGCCGGCTAGCAGCGCGGTGGCCATCCGAACCGCGGCCGATCCGAGCTCAGCGCGGGGAACGTCGAAGCCGGTGGGCTGCGGTCGTCCGGCGAGGTCGGCCGGAGGAGAACCGAGCAGTGCCAGGGAGACCTCGCCCGGCACGTCGAGCCCGGCGCCCTCGACGGCCGCGAGCAATTGCCGCCACGCGGCGCCCGTGTCCGTCTCCTCGGCGACGAACGCGGTGACTCCCTCGGCAATCCGGGCTCGCGCCCAGGTCGGCGTGATGTCGGCACCGGGCCGGGCGGTGCGCACGACCGCGCCGGCCGAACCGCCCAGCTCGGCGAGCGCCATGCGGAATCCGCGCTCGCGATCGGCGGAGGCTGGAGCGTCATCGTCCTCGCGGACCAGCACGATCCGCCGGTGCCCGAGACCGGCCAGGTGGCGCACGACCTCGACGCTGGCGCTGACGTAGTCGACACCCACCCAAGCCAGGCCCTCGAGCTCGTCACGGCGTCCGATGTGCACGGCCGGGTAGTCGTCCTCCACCAAGCGGCGCAGTTCGCCTTCCGGGATGTGCCGACCGAGAAACAGGCAACCGTCGGCCATCCGCACCCGTTGCAGCACGCCGGGCGCGACGGCTTGCGCGGCTCCCGAACTGGAGCCGGTGAACAGCACCAGGTCGTAGCCGCGGGCTACTGCCTCCCGCTCGACGCCGACCAAGATCGGGTAGTACGAGTGCTCGACGTCGACCGGGAAGGTCGCGGTGAAGCTGAAGACGCCGAGCAGGTTGTTACGAGCCCTGGCCATCCGCCGGGCTGCCGGGTCGGGCACGTAACCGAGTTCGCGGGCGGCGGCGAGCACCCGGGCCCGGGTGTCCTTGTGCAGCGCGATGCCCTGCTTGTTGCCGCCGAGCACCAACGACACCGTCGTCTGCGACACCCCGGCCAGTCGGGCGACCTCCGCCTGCCTCGGCCTTCCCCTGCGCCCTGGTGTGGATGCCTTTTCCGCCATGGTTGCTCCCGAGTAATACGCATTAGCCGTTGACTGCGTCGAACGATCTGGCTGTGAATGCGGATTAGCGAGCACATTGCGCCAAGTTTCCGGCACCGTCAAGAGCTGTCGACGGCTAATATCCAGCTAATTTCGGGAATTCCGGTGGGCGGCGGTCCGATGCGGTCAGGTGGTCGCGGGCTGAGCAGCTGGAGCTGGACGTGCGCGGACCCGCGGACGCGGGACATCCTCAACCGCCGCAAGCGATCGGCGTTGGGGCTGATCAGGTTGCAAGGCACGGCCTTGAGTTCCACCACAGCCACACCCCGGCGTGTTCTGTGCACGGCGGATTCAGCGTGCGGACGCGCGGCCGATACGGATGGCATAGGTATGCGAGGGCACTGACCGTTGCCCATGGGGGCGATGCTATTCGGAATCTCGCGTTGGTGCAGCAAGGTTCGTGGCATTAGGACTACGGTGATTCGTCCCCGATTCGATGAGGTGTCTGCCGATGCGTCCCCCGCTTCCGCTGCCCATCGGCGACGGTGAGTCCCATGTGCCCGGGATCCTGCTGGTGCGCACCGCCAGCGACGACGACGTCTGGGAAGACGTGCTCTGGCGCATGGGCGAGCTACCTGGCATGCACCGGTCCGGTGAAGGAGGTGCAGCCGATGCGGTGGCGCGGGAGTCGATTCCCCGGCGCCTGATCGTGGCGGAGGATCCCGCGTGGCGGGGCGCCACGTCCGCGGATGTCTCCGCGGCCCTGGAGCGGCCCGGGATCTGGGCGCCCGACCTGGGCACCGCGTCCTGGTGATCCCTCTGAGAGACCAGGTCGGGTTCGCCTTCCGGGTGCACCCCGAGGTCGTGGGGATCATGGTGGTCAACCTGGCGCTGGGCAACCAGGACATCGACGACTGGCGGAGACGAAGCGACTGGCGGAACGACGAAGCGTAGGCCGCCGAAGGAGGGCCGTGCCACCGGGACGTCGGTTGGTGAGCGGTGAGACCGCCTCTTCGGGGCGGGACGCGGCGGGCTGTGCTCGGGCAGATACAGCCGACTCCACCAGGGACTCCGACGTGGTGCACGCCCTGGTGCACCACGGTGGCGAAGGGGCCAGGTCGGCGATGCCGCTGCGGGGTTACCCACGGACCGGGTCGGATCAGCTTGCCGCGATGAGCCGGATGAGTTGTTGCCGGGCGGTCGGGGTCCGCCCGGCAACAACTGACCTATCCGCGTGTCATGCCGCCGGCAGGGGCGGAACGCCCGGCTCTCCGGCGGGCACGCAGTCGATGGGGTCGCCGGCCGGAACACCCGGCTCACCGGCGGGGTCGCCGGCGGGGATGCCGGCAGTGGGCAGCGTCGGTGCCGGCACGCCGTCCGGCGTGCAGGTGATGGGCAGGGTCGGCGCGGGGCTCTCAGTAGCGCCTTCGGCGAGAGCGGCTGCGGACGTGGTGACGAGACCGGCAACGGCCAGGCCGGCCAGCGTGAGTGACTGCACGATTCGAATTGCCTTCATCTGAAAATCTCCGAATGTGTTGCGGTTTATTCCGAATGTCCATCGGAACGAGGACCAGAGTGTCCGATCTGGCGTCAGTGGAGCGTCAGGCAGCGCCTTATCTTTTCTTTAGAGCGGAAAGTGCAGACCGTGTTGCCCGTATGTACTTTTCGCTCGCCGAGGGCGCGCGCGGTGGGATATAGAAGCACTATGCGCGTGCTGGTGGCCGAGGACGAGAAAATGATGGCGGACGCGGTGGGTGAGGGTTTGCGGGATAGCGGGCTCGCCGTGGACGTCGTCTATGACGGTGCCGCCGCGCTTGATCGATGCGTCAGCACCGACTACGACGTCGTTGTACTCGACCGCGGACTACCACTGGTGCACGGCGACGAAGTATGCCGCTCGCTCATCGCGGAGCGTCGCGAGACACGAATCCTGCTGCTCACCGCTGCGTCCGCGGTCGCCGACCGAGTCGCCGGACTCGAACTGGGTGCGGATGACTATCTGCCCAAACCGTTCGCCTTCACCGAACTCGTCGCCAGGGTGCGCTCGCTGGGACGGCGAAGCAGGCCGGCTGTACCGCCGATACTGCAACGCGCAGGCATCGCCTTGGACCCGGCAAGGCACCGGGTCACGCGTCACGAGCACCCGGTTTCCCTGAGCAAGAAGGAATTCACCGTCCTCGAAGAGTTGCTACGTGCGGATGGCGCGGTCGTTTCGGCTGAGAAACTGTTGGAAACGGCATGGGACGAGAACATCGATCCCTTTACCAACGTCGTGCGCGTAACCATGGCAACACTGCGGCGCAAGCTGGGCGACCCGTCACCTGTCGAGACCGTTTCCGGTGTTGGGTACCGGATCCCGTGAAACGCTGGCCGCTGCGGGTCAAGCTGACCCTCGCGTACGTGATGCTGACAGCGGTCACGGGCGCGATACTGCTCGGCCTGATCCTGCTGATGACGCAGCCGGTAATCCCGGTGGGTACCGTGAGCGAACCCCCGGTTCCTGCCTCGTCGCCATCGGATGTCGCCCCTGAGCTTCCGGTGACGCCGGCTGACCCAGGAGACCCGGAACTCGTCGACGCTGGAGACCCGGAACTCGTCGACGTTGCAGGCACCGTGACCTATTCGTCCGTACTCGAAAGCGGTGTCGTCGCCCTGGTGGTCGTCATGGCGGTGGCCGCTGTCCTCGGGTGGTTGACGGCCCGGCGTGCGCTGCGCCCGATCCGGTCCATCACGAGCGCAGCTCAACGGGCCGCTGACCAGGAGTTGAGCACCCGCATCTGGCTATCCGGGCCCAACGACGAGATCAAGGAACTCGCCGATGCCTTCGACCACATGCTGGCGCGGCTGGAACGATCGTTCGCCAGCCAGCGCAGATTCCTCGCGAACGCCGCTCACGAGCTGAAAACCCCCGTAGCGGCGCAGCGAGCGGTCACCGAGGTGGCGATGACCCGATCTGACGCCGGAATCGGGACCAAGGAATTGGGCCGCAAACTCCTCGCCAGCCTGGACCATCAACAGCGCGTACTCACCGGCCTGTTCGCGTTGGCCCAGAACGCTGAAACCGTCGAGAGGAAAGACACTGTCAACCTGGCCAGCCTCACCGACGACATCCTGCACGAGCGAATCGCCCGTAACGACGAACAGATCAAGCCCACCTCGGAACTCGACGTGGCCAAGGTCCGTGGTGACGCCGCCCTGCTCGAGCAACTGATCCGCAACCTCATCGACAACGCTTTCGTCCACAATGAACCCTGCGGCTGGGTATCAGTACGCACCATCGGCACGACGACCGAATCCGTCCTAGAAATCGCGAACGGCGGCAACCACATCGACACCACCAAGGCCGGCCAGTTGTTCGAACCGTTCAGGCGGTTGTGCTTCAACAGGGCAGACCCACCCCCGGGCAGCGGCCTCGGCCTCTCGGTAGTGCGAGCGATCGCCGAAGCACATGGCGGTTCCGTCACTGCTCGGCCACGTGACGAGGGCGGGCTCGTGGTCCGGGTTTGCTTGCCGGCTGCATGACACATCTGCGCGATGGAGGACCCAGTTGTCGCGGGCGGGTGAATCCTGGCTCTGGCACGGTTTCCGTGATGGACCCGGGCGTTGCCCGCTGGCCACATAGTTGATCATGTACTCGGTGTGCTGATCTTGGAGTGCTCGGG
>NZ_JBFAKG010000058.1:0-60784 GCF_040655595.1 Saccharopolyspora sp. NPDC050389 | reverse complement strand
TTTTGGACCGCTATGGCGATCCAAAACACTCACGAGCGACGAAACGGCCCGGTGTCCGAGGTGGACACCGGGCCGTTTCGCTGTACTGCTCAGCGGCTGCTGTTCTCGCGGGCTCTCGCCCGGACGCTTCGCACCGCGTTGATCAGGAACGCCGTGAAGATGATCGCCGCGACTCCCGCTCCGGCACCGCCCAGGGCGATGATCAGGGCCGGGAAGTCCTTCTGCGGGATGACGTCCGCGTCCAGCTTCGTCGGCTTCGGCGGCGGCGCCTGCTTGCCCCACTCGGCGGGCACCACGTCCGCCAGCGCCGCGGCCGGGTCGACCATGCCGTAGCCGACGATGTCGTTGCGCCCGTTGATGCCGCCCGGGTGCAGCGACGTCTCCTTGATCCGGTCCATGATCTGCCCGGCGGACAGCGGCCGGTTCTCGCGTTCGTACTTCTCCTTGACCAGCACCGCCAGCCCGGCCACGTACGGCGCGGCGAAGCTGGTGCCCTGGATCGGGCCTGCCTGGCCGTTCTCTCCCGTGGCGATCTGGCTGGCCAGTCCTTGGCCGCCGACGCCGGGGTCGAGTGCGATCAGGTTCTCGCCCGGCGCGGCCACGTCCACCCACGGGCCTGGCACGGTGAACTCCGACGGAGCACCCTGCTGGTTCACCGAGGCGACGGTGAGCACGTACTCGTCGAACCAGGCCGGCAGCACCGCGGTCGTCGGGCTGCCGGACGCGTTCTTCTGGCAGGCCTCGCCGGCGTTCCCGGCCGCTACGACGACCACGACGTTGCGTTCGTAAGCGCGCTTGACCGCGTTGTGCAGCATCTGGTTGCCGTAGTCGTTGTAGTTGCTGGCCTGCGTGATCGACTGGCAGGACGACTGCGAGATGTTGATGACGCTCGCGTTCCGGTCCACCGCGTTGTTGATCGCCCTCGCCATCGTCTCGGTGTCGCCGATCGTGGCGTTGGTGGCCTCGTTGACCCACAGCTTGGAGGACTGCCGGAGCGACAGGATCTGGGCGTCCGGCGCGACCCCGACATAGCCGGACTGGCCGGTGGGGTCCGGGCTCGCGGCGATGATGCCGGCCACGATCGTGCCGTGCCCGTCGCAGTCCTTGTCTGCACCGCCGTCCGGAACGCTGCTCCCGCCGTTGATGACCTTGCCATCCAGGCGCGGGTGCGAGGCGTTCACGCCGGTGTCGATGACGGCCACCGTCTGCCCGGCACCGCTCAGGCCCTCCTCGTGGGCCCGCTCGAAGCCGAGCACCAGCTGGCTCCACGGCTTCTCCTCGATCAGGGAGTTGCCGGGGTTGCCCCGCATGCAGCCTTGCTTCTGCTTGTAGTTCAGGGGTGTCAGGCCACCGGTGGCAACTTTGGACGGATCCAGTCGCGGTGGGCCGACGGTCTGCGCGACCGCAGGTGCCGTCGGCCCGCCCAGCGCCAGCGTGCCCGCCGCGGCGAGCAGCGCGAATCCGCGCAGCGCGCCGCGAGGGCGGAAGAGCCTAGAGCGCATCACGCCGCCCCTCAGAAGAAGTTCAGGTTGAGGTCGCGGATGTACATGTAGAGGTCCATGGCGGCCAGCGCCAGCGGCAGCACCAGCGCGATCAGGACGGCTTCCAGGATGTCCACCATGCGGCGCTGCACCGGCGAGAACCGGCGGTTCGGGAACACCACGCCGAAGACGATCGACAGGATGCCGAGCAGCAGCAGCGGCGGGAACACCCAGGCAACGGCCAGCGGCCACTGCGCGACCTGCACGAGCAGCCCGACGGTGACGCCGAGCGACGAGAGCAGACCGCTCAGCAGCAGGGCGATGGCCTGGCTGCCGTTGGCGTAGTTGCGCCCGCGCAGCAGCAGGACCGCCGAGACGACGATGGCGAACACCGCGCCCCAGATGCTGGCCGCGGCCGCGAGGATCGAGCCGAGCGCCGCGACTACGCCGCAGCCGATGATCAGGCCGGTCATGTACTGGTGCGCCAGACCGGTCTGCCGCTCGATCATCCGGTAGTCCGGGAACCCGGTGTCTTCCTTGAGGTCCTCGGCGCTGCCCGGCACGTGCGGCAGCGGCAGCTTGGCGAGCTGGATGGTGATGCGCGGCAGCATTGAGATGCCGGCGAGGCCGACGGCCGCGGCGCCCGCGGCGATGCCCGCGGTGGTTGCGGCGTCGACCAGCGTCGCGACGAGGAAGGCGATGGTGCCGAACGCCGCCGCCGTGGCGGCCGCGATGAAGGTGACGATGCCGGCGCCGATCACCATGATCGACACCGACGCGAAGATCAGCGTCAGCGCGCTGGCCAGCAGCAACCGTGGCTCGAGCGTGTTGCCCGGCACGATGTTGAAGCCGGCGACGAACGCCATCGGCAGACCACCGGCGGCGGCGATCACCGTGCCGGTGGTGGGCGCCGCGTAGGCGCGGGTCACGATCGAGCCGACGCCGGTCGAGAAGATCGCCACCACGACCGCCGTCACGGCGGCCACGATCTGGTAGACGATCGGCGCGGTGCCCTCCATGGTGGGATGCAGCAGTCCCGCCGGGCCCGCCAGGCCGAGCGCAACGGCCGCGCCGATGAGCGCCAGCGCGCCTGCCGCGTGCCCGATCTTGGCCGCGGTTTCCTTCGTCCACGGCCGGTAGCTACCCGGCTCGGCCTCCGCGAGCGCGTCGACGACATCGTCGTACAGCGGCGGCGGCGGGTCGTCCGCCCGGCGCCGCAGCTGCAACATGTCGCCGTCCACGATTCCCTGCGAGGACAGCGTCTGACTCGGGTCGAGGGGCTGGCTCTCCCCGAGTTTGGCCAGGCACCAGCCGCTGTGCCGGGAGCCGCCGTCCGGGGTGATCCCGCGGGCCATGTCCAGCACCATCGGCAACAGGTCGGCCACCGCTACGTCTGCGGGAAGCGCCAGGTCGATGCGAGTTGTAGGCGCCACCACCGTCACGCGGCTGAATACCGTGGTACCGGTCGCCACTTGGGCCCCCTACTCCCTGAGGTTGATTGCCTTGCTTCATTTGTGTCGCTGGGCTCGATCCAACCAAGGCCGGTTTTTCTTCCGAAACCCACCCGCCCGGTCGAAGAGCGCCCCTAGTATGGCCACACCGACCGTCGGCGGGTGACAGGTTTGGTCGAACTCGTGCCAACTACTTCATATCTGGTTGGTCACGTCCGACTCGCGCCCCGCCGCCGCCGGTGCCGCAGCGATGCAGAATGCTGGCTGCGACATTCGAGAGCACAGTGTGGCAGGCGAAAGCCCGTTACTACATGGAAAGGTTGTTGCGTCCGGTGAGCACGCTGCAGTTCAAGCGAACGCCACGCCTGGCCGCTCCCAGGCCACCGGGCGGGGAGGTGCACCTCGAACCACCGCCGGAGATTCCGCGGACCATCCCGGGCAACATCGTCCAGAAGGTCTTGCCGGGCATCATGATCGTCGCCTCGCTGGGGATGATGGTCTTCATGCTCCAGCGGGCCAAGGACAACCCGATGATGATGATGATGCCGATGATGATGCTCATCTCAACGTTCGGGATGATGGCCGGTGGCGGCAAGGAAGGCGGCCAGAAGAAGGCCGAGATGAACGAGGACCGCAAGGACTACCTGCGGTACCTCGGGCAGATGCGGGATCGCGCGCGGGAGGCGGCCGACGAGCAGCGGCTGGCCCGCGAGTGGGTGCACCCCGACCCGCAGACCCTGTGGTCGCTGGCCGCGGGCAGCCGGCGGATGTGGGAACGCCGTCCCAACGACAACGACTTCTGCCAGGTCCGGGTCGGCCGCGGTTCGCAGCGGCTGGAAACCCGCCTGGTGCCGCCGCAGACCGGCCCCGTCGACGAGCTGGAGCCGATCACCACGCTGGCGCTGCGCCGCTTCGTGCGGGCGCACTCGCTGGTGCCGGAACTGCCGATCGCCACGTCGCTGCGCGGCTTCGCCGCCGTCGGCCTGCAAGGCGAGCGGGAGTTGGTGCGCGGCCTGGCCCGCGCGCTGGTGTGCCAGCTGGCCACCTTCCACACCCCCGACGACGTGATGATCGCGGTCGCCAGCAGCGGCCGCGCGCGCACGGAGTGGGACTGGGTGAAGTGGTTGCCGCACGCCCAGCACCCGACCGAGACCGACGGCATCGGCCAGATGCGGTTGATGGCCGGTTCGCTGGGCACTCTCGAGCAGATGCTCGCCGAGCAGCTCGCCGATCGGCCGCGGTTCCAGCGCAACGCCGCGCCGCCGGACGGCCAGCCGCACATCGTGATCATCATCGATGACGCCGAGATCAGCCGCGAAGAGGCGCTCTACGTCGAGGGCGGCCTGGCCGGCGTCACCATGATCGACCTGTCCGACCTGCTCGGGCAGCTCACCGCGCGCCGCGGCATGCGGATGGTCGTCGAGGAGGACCGCATCGGTGCCCGCGGCGGGTCCGGTGTGGAGTGGTTCGGTAGCCCGGACTCGCTGACCATGGAGGAGGCCACCTCGCTGGCCCGCCAGCTGGCCCCGTACCGGGTCGCCGGCGGCGTTTCCGCCTCCGACGCCGACAGCGGCGGCTACGAGCCGCTGACCACGCCGCTGAACTACATCGAGCAGTTGGGGCTGGCCGGTGACGTCGTCACCTTCGACCTCAACGAGGCGTGGCGGCCCCGGGCGCGCGACGACCTGTACCGCGTCGCGATCGGCCCTGGTGAACAGGGCGAGATCGTGCACCTGGACATCAAGGAGACCGCCTCCGGCGGCATGGGCCCGCACGGGCTGTGCATCGGTTCGACCGGTTCCGGTAAGTCCGAGTTCCTGCGCACCATCGTGCTGGGCCTGATGGCCACCCACTCGTCGTCGATGCTGAACTTCGTGGTCGTCGACTTCAAGGGTGGTGCGACGTTCAACGGCTTCGAGCCCGCGCCGCACGTGTCGGCGTCGATCTCGAACCTGGAGGGCGACGGCTCGCTGATCGACCGCATGCAGGACGCCCTGGCCGGTGAGATGAACCGCCGCCAGGAAATCCTGAACAAGGCGGGCGCGAAGAACGTCTGGGACTACCGGAAGATGGGCGAGGCCGGCGACGAGCGCTGCGCCGAGCCGCTGCCCGCGCTGTTCGTGGTCATCGACGAGTTCTCCGAGCTGCTGTCGCAGCAGCCGGACTTCGCCGAGCTGTTCGTGATGATCGGCCGACTGGGCCGTTCGCTGCAGGTCCACCTGCTGCTGGCCTCCCAGCGGCTGGAAGAGGGCAAGCTGCGCGGCCTGGACACGCACCTCTCCTACCGGATCGGTCTGAAGACCTTCAACGCGGCGGACTCCCGCGCGGCGATCGGTGTTCCGGACGCCGCCGACCTGCCCGCCACCGGTGGTCACGGTTACCTGAAGCACCCCAACGGCATGGAGCGGTTCCGCGCCGCGTTCGTGTCCGGGCACATGCACCAGACCAGCGGCCGCCGCCCGACGTTGAAGGGCGGCGCGTCGCCGGTCACCGGCGACAAGATGCCCCGGGAGTTCATCCCGGACTACATCGAGAAGCCGCCGGAGCCGGAGAAGCCCGTCGTCGAGGAGGTCAAGGAGCAGAAGGACGACCTCGCGCCGACCGACTTCCAGGTCATCATCGACAAGATCCGCGGCCAGGGCCCGCCGGCGCACGCGGTGTGGCTGCCGCCGCTGGACACACCGCCCACTTTGGACGCCCTGCTGCCGCCGCTGCAGCAGACCGACGACCGCGGCTACACGGCCGCGGGCTACTCGGGCAGCGGACGGCTCCAGGTGCCGGTCGGCCTGATCGACGTCCCGTACCACCAGCGGCAGGACCCGATGGTGGTGGACCTGGGCGGTCAGGGTGGTCACGGCGCGCTCGTCGGTGGTGTCGGTGCCGGCAAGTCGAACACGGTGCGTGCGCTGATCACCTCGATGGCGCTGACGCACACCCCGCAGGAAGCGCAGTTCTACTGCATCGACCTCGGTGGTGGTTCGATCGGCGCGCTGCGGGGCCTGCCGCACATGGGCGGCTACGGCACGCGGCGCGATGTGGACATGGTCCGGCGGACGATCGCGGAGCTGAAGACGATGCTGGCCGAGCGCGAAGGCCGGTTCCAGCAGCACGGCGTCGAGAACATGAACGACTACCGCAACCGGAAGCGGCGCGGTGAGTTCGAGGACGACCCGTTCGGCGACGCGTTCCTGATCATCGACGGGTGGCGGACGTTCCGCGAGGAATTCGAGGCGCTGGAGCAGGACGTGCTGGGCTTGGCGGCCAACGGCCTGGCCTACGGCGTGCACGTGATCGTCACCGCGGCGCGCTGGGCGGAGATCCGCCCGGCGATGAAGGACCTGATGCAGACCCGCATCGAGTTGCGCCTCGGTGACCCGAGCGAGTCGGAGATCGACCGCAAGTTCGCGGTGAAGGTGCCACCGGGCCGGCCGGGCCGCGGTATGCACGGCACCAAGCTGCACTTCCTGACCGCCCTGCCCCGTGTGGACAGCGAGACCATCGGTGACCGCGTCGAGGCGGAGATCGAGCAGGTCAAGCGGGACATCGAGGAGGGCAAGGAGGTCCGCGCTCCTCGGATGGGCTGGGAGCTGTACAACGACGACCTCCCCGACGGCGTCGCCGACCTGGTCAACCGGGTCAAGAGCTCGTGGAAGGGGCGTCCGGCGCCGCAGGTGCGCCTGCTGCCGGATCTGCTGCCGTTCCAGCAGTTGCCGCGTCCGGAGCAGCAGCCGAACCCGAAGCTGGTGCCGATCGGCATCAACGAGGACGGCCTGCACCCGGTGTACCTGGACTTCAACGCCGAGCCGAACTTCTACGCGTTCGGCGAGCGGGAGTCGGGCAAGACGGCGCTGCTGCGGACCATCGTCCGCGGCATCACCGAGCGGTACAGCCCGAAGGAAGCGCTGATCATGCTGGTCGACTACCGACGCAGCCTGCTCGGCGTCCTGCCGGACTCGCACAAGCTGGACTACGTGGTCAACGCGGACCAGCTGAAGGGCGATGTCAAGGACATCTGCGGGTCGTTGAAGAAGCGGCTGCCGGGACCGGACGTCACGCAGGAGCAGTTGCGCAACCGCTCCTGGTGGAAGGGCCCGGAGCTGTTCGTCATCGTCGACGACTACGAGCTGGTCGCTCCGCAGGGCAACAACCCGCTCGCGCCGCTGGCGGAGTTCGTGCCGCAGGCCAACGACGTGGGTCTGCACATCGCGCTGGTGCGCAACTCCGGTGGCGCCAGCCGTGCCCTGTACGAGCCGCTCATCGGCAAGATGCGGGAGACCTCGTCGCCGGGTCTGGCGATGAGCGCGAACAAGGACGATGGTCAGCTGGTGGCCAACATCAGGTCGCGGCAGTTGCCGCCTGGTCGAGGCACGCTGGTCAGCCGCAGCCTGCGCGGCGGGCCGCAGATGATCCAGACCGCGTTCCTCCAGCCGGAGTGACGATCGGCTAGCGCGAAGAGCCTCCCCTGCCTCCGGGCAGGGGAGGCTTTTTGTTCCGAAGTGCGGACCTTGACGAGGTGTGAGGTGACGGTATGAGCGGGTTCATCAAGCCCGTTGGCTGGAGCGAGCGTCTTGCCCGCCGCAAGGCCGAGGACGAGGAACTGCTCCGGGAGTACGCCCGCGGTGAAGGGGCCGGCCGGAACCTGCGACCACTGCGCGACTGGGTGCACCACGTGCGCCAGGACATCGGGGCGAACGGCGTCATCACCAAGGTGGAGTTGAAGCCGGACGGCGAAGTGGTCGCGTGGTTCTACGTGGAGCCGGAACCGGAGGAACAGCCGGCGCCCCAGTCCGAAACACGCCTACCGAACATCCCCGTGAAAACCAGCATCGACGTCCCCGAGATGCCGACGCGCTCCGAGACGCCGACGCGCTCCGAACCGCGCCAGGCCACGGCCGCACGCGCCCGAAGCCTGCCGGCCGAAGCGCAGACCTGGTGACAGCGCGCGGTGGGTTCTAGCCGATGACCGGGCGCGTGGGGCGGGGGGCGTGTCGCGCCCGGTCACCGGGGTGGGCCGGTGCGGCGGAGGTCGGGGAGGTCACCGCACCGGCCCGGCTTGGGGAGGTGGGGCCTCGTGAGTGCTGGTTCCGGTAAGAACCGGAGTGAGCACTCACGAGCGTTTACGTGCGCAGGTGGTGCCGCCCGGTGGGCTCATCAGGGTCGGCAGTGGGGAATCCCGGTGGTATGTCGGGATGTTCTTTTTCCGCCGGGTCTTCGCCGGTGTGGGTTTCGGCTTCGATGTCGGCTATGAGGTGCCAGACCGTGTAAGCGCCTTCGCCACTTCCGGCGTGCTGGCCTGTGGTGAAGGCGATGGCGCGTGCGGGGAGCTGGGTGGTGAGCAGGGCGAGGATCAGCAGGTTGAACAGGACGAACGTGCTGAGCTGAATCCAGAACATCGATTTCTCCCTACCGTTGAAGTTGCTGTTTTTGCTGGTCAGGACCCGCGTGTACTTTGTGTCGCTATAGCAGCAACAAGTACTCACGGGCCTGTGGCCCACCCAGCGGTGATCCGCCGCCAGCAGTCCATGCAGGTGTCCTCGCGGATCCAGTCCACTTCGGACCTGTCGTGCAACTCCACTGCATCCGCCTCTGCCCCGCAGAACGCCACCACCGGCACACCGGCAGGGGTTTTCGTTGCTGTGATGGGGAATGCGTGGCGGCCTCCCGTGACCGGGCGCCAGACGTAGGTCAAGTAGTCGGACATCCGGACCTCCTTTTTTGGTCTCTGAGCAGATGAGACCGGTCCAGCTATCTCCGATCAAGTCGGTTCACCGTTATGTGTAATGGCGCAATCTCAGGCCCTGAAATAGCGTGGGTATATGACAACTGCACGTTCACGAGGGCTGGGCGCCGAGATTCGCAAGCTCCGAAAGGAAGCTGGCCTGCGACTAGAGGAACTAGCGGAACAATGTGATTGGTCAAGGGCGACCCTCGGCCGGATCGAGGTCGGGGCCAAGGTTCCTTCGGAAACTGAGATAGCAATCATCCTGGGAACACTCGGCATCAAGGGGCAGAAGCGAACGCGCATCCTTGAACTCGCCGAGGACGCACACAAGCCGCACTGGTGGGAAGTGGGGAACCCAGGTCTGCCACAGCAACTGGTTGCCCTGCTGGAGTTCGAGCGGAGCGCAACGAAAATCACCGACGTGTCGCTTGGTCTTGTACCTGGCTTGCTTCAGATCGCCGACTACACGCGAGCAATCATGTTTGCTGGCGGACTCAAGGACAGCGACGTCGAATCCAGGGTCTCCCTACGTATGGGCCGGCAGACCGTCCTAACCGGAAAGAAGCCAGCGGAGTTCCACGCACTCATCGATGAGTCTGTCCTGCATCGTCCAGTCGGAGGTACCGATGTGATGGCAGATCAACTCAGGCACATCGAGCGCATGACGCGTCGGCCGCACATCAAAATCCAGGTAATCCCGTTCGATCTGGGTGCACACGTTGCCCTGAACGGCAACCAGTTGATCATGGAGTTCCACCGGCAACGAACGGTCGTCCATCTGGAGCACCGGCGTGTTGGAGCGTTCCTGGACGACCCGGCCGAGACTTCCCCGTTCGTTGAGTCCGTGGCTAGTCTGGCCAAAGCAGCGTTGAGCCCTTCCGAATCTGCCAAGCTCATCGCTACACAGGCGAAGAAGATGGAGGAGCGCCTTGTCTCCGATCACTAACTGGCGAAAGTCCAGCTACAGCGGCGAGGAAAGCAACTGTGTCGAGGTCGGGACTGGTCCTGACGTCGTCGGGGTTCGGGACACCAAGGATCGGGATGGTGAGACCTTGGGCTTCCGGCCGCAGGCTTGGGGCGTTTTCTTAGCCGCCGTCAAGGCTGAGCGCTTCGGGTGAAGCGCTCAGCGCAGAAGGGTTGCCGCTTCTGGGTCCGCTAGCAGGGCCGTTAGGGCGAACCTCTCGTGCCAGGCTCCCGATGCCCAGGCCAGGGCTCGGGCCAGGCCGTCCGGGGTTCGCTCCGCGTGGACCTTCCCCGTCCTGTCGACCCACCAGTGCACGCGCTGCTCCCCCGTCGACGCGCTGACTCGCAGCACGTCGTGGAGCTTGACCTCGCCGGTCGGCACCGTGATCCCCAGCAGCTCGCACGCCGCCGGGACGCGCGCCACCTCCGGCCAGCTCTGGGTTCGGCCCTCGTCCACCACCTGCATCGTGTTCTCTTCCGATGCCAGCGGCAGATCCAGGAGTTCCGCCAGGGAGTCCGCGTCGAACTGGTCCGGGCTGCCGCCCGCGATCACCAGCGGCGCTTCCAGCACGCCCAGCATCCACGGCTCGTCGAGCACCACCGCTCGCCCCGTGCTGACCACCGCGCCCGACACCGAGCGCACCATCTCCGGGAGATCGATCTCGGCCGGGTCCACGACACCGGACGCGACCGCGTCCGCCAGCCCTTGGTGCGCGCGCAGCGCCGTTCCGGCGCGGACTGCGCGATCCGGGTCGCCGAGGCGTTCCAGCAGGTCCGCAGCATCGTCGGAATCGTCGATGACGAGCTCACCACGCACGCCCGTGATCCTCAGCTGCTCGTCGTCGAGTCCGACGTCGGGCGCCGCGTCGTAGAGGCCCGCCAGCTCTCCGGCACCCGCGAGGCGCCAGTGCCGGGGCGGTTGGCCTTCCAGCAGCGCGTAGCGCGCGATCCACCAGGCCGAGTAGCTGTTCGGTTCGCGCAGGGCGCGCAGGGTTTCCGGGTTCCGCACCAGCAGGCGGATCGCCGCCGGCCAGGCGTCGTCGGCGACCAGGTCCAGGTCGCGGATGCCCATGAACCTGGCCGGCGGCCAGTTCTCGGGCTGCGCGGATTCCTGCACCGCCCACCAGTGGCGCGAGTCCGGGAAGTCGTCGTCCGCCTCGACCGGGTCTTCCTCGACGTGCACCGCGAAGTCGTCCAGCACGCCGATAGCCCGCAACAGTTCCGCGGGCCGGTCGGCCGCGAAGCCCTCGTCCAGCACCGCGAGCGGCGCGTCCTCGCCGATGTATTCGGCGTCGATGACCTCCAGCAGCGCCGCGTCGGGCAGCAGGAGCTCGTCCGCGCGGCGGAAATCGCCGTCCGCGTCCGGCAGCGCCAGCGCGCCCAGCCAGTCGCGCGGCTGCGCGCTCGCGGCCAGCCGCAACACCGCCTCCGCCAACGGCCGCACGTCCGCTCCGGCTCGCGCGTCGGAGACGCTGCTGCGCACCGCCTCCTCCAGCGACGGGGCGTCGAGCAGCTCCGACGGGCCTGCCGGGTGCGCGCCGAGCTTCTCCAGCAGCGGATGCGTCGCTTCGGGGTGCGCGATGCGCAGGCCCGAGATGTCCAGTGTGGACAGCAATGCCGCCGGGTCCGGGTCCGCGTCTCGGTGGCTGAGCAGGACATCCCGCACGCCCGTCACCGTGCGGCCGTCCGCCAGCGGCACCGGCAGCGCGGAAAACTCCTCGCGCGCCACGGGATCCGCGCTCTCGATCGGAGTCAGCGCGTCGTAGAGGCGGTACCACCAGTGCGGCGGGCGCTGCAGGCCGGTGACCGCTTCGACGATCTCCGCCGCGGCGAGCCGCCGGACCTCCAGCACGTGCAGCGACCTGCGGTGCCGGGCATCCGCCAGCTCCGCCGTGAGCAGGCTCGGAACCACGTCCTTGAGCAGTTCGGCGAGCTCCGGCGAGATGTATTCGAGGACCCGGGACTCCAGCGGCGCCACCAGGTTCCCGTTCGCCGCGGGCAGCCACGCCGCGACTCGCAGCCGGTCGTTGACGCCCTGGCGCAGCTTGTCGTCCACATCGGACAGCGGGAAGCCCGGCAGCGGCACCAGTGCCGTCCGGTGCTCCACGGCGATCTTTTCGACCAGCCCGGGATAGCACTCGGCGGCGAACGTCAGGACCGCGTCCGTGGCGGCCGACGCCGCCACCCGCCGCCGGTCCGGCTCCACCGGCACGCTCGCCAGCAACCGCGCAGGCAGCGACAGCCGCTCCTCGGTCGGTGTCGGCGCGTGCAGCACGTCTTCGGCCAGCGGGATCGGCGTGCCGTCGTCGTCCAGCGGCACCGCCCAGGTCACGCGCCACTCCGTGGCGTGCCGGGCCTCGACGCCCAGGCCGGCCAGCGCCGTCTCAGTCAACGTGCCCGTCGCGCGGTGCACGAGCCACCGGTCGCTGCGGGTCGGACCGTGCACGACCAGTCGATCGGCGCCTTCGTCCGTGCGCCGCCAGGTCTTCTCGCCGATCCGGATCTCGGTCAGCGCGGGCAACGCGATCAGCAGATCTGGGGCCTGGTCGGTGAACGCCGCCAGCAGCGCGTCCGCGACCACGTCGGGACGCAGCGGCAGCCGCACCTCGGTGTCGAAGCCCGCCGGCGGCTCATCGGCGACCGGCCACGGCAGCCGCAGCACCGGCACCGCGCCTTCGCGCGCCGCCAGCTCCTCCGCCGGGCCAGGCAGCTCCGCCGCCGCTTCTCTGGTCCGCTCCGCGGAAAACGCCACGCCACCGGACTTCGACAAGATCTGCGGCTCGTCGGACACCGCCAGCACCGCGGCGAACCCGACGCCGAACCGGCCGACCGAGGCGCCCTCGCGCTTGGCCGACGCGCGCAGCGAGGCCAGGCCTGCCACGCCGTCCGCGGTCAGCGGAGCGCCAGTGTTCGCAACGCGCAGCTCGCGGCCGACGAGTTCGACCCGCAGCACGCCGTCGGCGCCCGCCGCGTCCGCGGCGTTCTGCGCGAGCTCGACCAGCAACCGGTCGCGATAGCCGCCGAGCCTGAGGTCCTCCTCGGCGTTGGCGTCCTCGCGGAACCGAGTCGGCGAAGACTCCCAGGACTGCAGCACGGCCCGCCGCAGCTCGGCCGCACCGAACAGATCCGCTCCGCTCACCCGCGCGGCTCGAAGTCCAGGGTGGCGTCGTCGTAGACGACCTCGGCCACCGGCACCGTCGACGAGGTGTCCACCTCGACCTCCGAGTGCGCGCCGCAGCCGAACTCGACGCTGACCACGCGGCCGTCGGCGGGCGCGAGCTCGTTGGCGCAGACGCCGAACGCGCCGCCCATCGAACCCGCCAGCTTCAAGAAGAAACCGCAGGTGCCGCAGGCTCCCGGCGCCAACTTGGCGATGTCGGCGCCCGGCCCGAAGTCGCCGCTGTGCCAGCGGTCGGCGGCCTCCAGCCGGCCCTCCAGGCTGAGCACCCGCTTGCGGCCGAGGCCAACCTCGTGGGCGACCTCTTCCACCGCGGGGTCGTCGCTGGTCAGGTAGCCGGGCGCCAGCCGCGGGTCGTCCGCGGTGGTCGGCAGCAGGTCACCCGCGCCGAGGTCGCCGGGGCGCACCCGCTGGTTCCACGGCACCCAGTCCGGCGCGGTCAACGCGTCCGGGCCGGGCAGCAGCACGACCTCGCTGACCGTCACCGGCTCGCCCGGGCCGACGCTGGCGACCGTGACCGCCCAGCGCCACCCGACGTAGCCCGGGTAGTTCGACTCGAAGTAGTGCGTGACCGCGTGCGGGCCCTCGGCTTCGATCCCGACGTGCGCCCCGACCGAGGCGTTGGCCTCGGTGTCCAGGGTCAGCACCGGCGAGCCGATCGGGTCCTCTCCGGGTCGCGCCTCGTCCTCCGCCGCAGCTCGCGCGACGTCCTCGGCGGCGGCGAGCTCCGGGTTCGGCGGCACGGGCGCAGGCCGCCCGACATCCTCGAACGGGGCATCCGCGCCTGGGCTGGTCATCGGAGCAGGCATAGGCGTCACATGCTCGATTGTGCCGTACGTGGTCGCCGCCGCCGCCGCCCGTGTCAAGCTTTCGGGGTGCGACTCCTCCCGACTGGACGTGTGCTGTGCGGCTGGGTGCTCGCCATCGGGCTGGGGTTGGTGGCGTGCACGCCGCAGGTACCAGCGCAACACGACGGCCAGGATGACCGCGAGCAAACCGATCAGGGCGTTGGGCACGCGGGAAGCCTGCCACACCTCCGAGCGGAGGTGATCTCCGTGCTCCCGCACGACCGCTCCTCATTCACTCAGGGCCTCGAACTCGCCGCCGGCACCCTCTACGAAGGCACCGGCCTGCGCGGTTCGTCGCTGCTGCGCGCCACCGACCTCGCCACCGGCGAAGTGCGCCGCGAGACCCGACTCCCGGCCGAACTCTTCGGTGAGGGCATCACCGTCACGGGTGACCGTATCTGGCAGCTCACCTGGCAGGAAGGGGTTGCGCTGGAGCGAGATCGGGAGACGCTGAACGAGCTGCGCCGAGTGGAGTACACGGGTGAGGGATGGGGCCTGTGCTTCGACGGGGCGCGGCTGGTAATGAGCGACGGCAGCGACCGGCTGACCTTCCGGGATCCGGCGACCTTCGCGCCGGTCGGCGGCGTCGACGTGCGGCGCGGCGGATCGGCGGCGGAGGAGCTCAACGAGCTGGAGTGCGTCGGCGACCAGGTCTGGGCCAACGTCTGGGGCAGCGACGAGATCCTGCGCATCGACCCGGCGACCGGCCAGGTGACCGCGGTGGTGGACGCGTCCGGGCTGCTGAGCTCCTGGGAGCGGGCGGGCACCGACGTGCTCAACGGCATCGCCGCGGTGCCCGGCACCGACGAATTCCTGCTCACCGGCAAGTACTGGCCGACGATTTTCCGAGTTCGCTTCGTCCCGGCGTGATCGTTAGTACGGTCGGCGCATGGATGATCAAGACCACCTGGTGGAGCCGCTGCACGTGCTCTGCGTGCTCGGTTCCGGCATGGACTTCGACGTGGTCGAGCGGGCCGTCCGGGCGTTCGGCGGGCCGCAGTTCGAGCTGGATCGAGAGGCTTCGGAGCACGGGCACGACCCGCGGATGCCCGACGCTTTCGAGGCTTGCCTGGCGGAGTTGACCTTCACCGACGACGACTGGGACGCGGTCGACCAGCACGACTCGGTCGCGTACGTGCTCGCGAAGGGCGGGCAGGAGCACGCTTCCTTCATCTCCGAGCGGATGCTGGCGGTGGTGGCGGAGCTGTTCGCACGCTGCGGCGCCACCGCGATCAAGAGCGAGAGCAGCGGTCTCGCCCACGGCCGGGCGACGTGGCTGGGGCTGGCCGAAGACGCCGCCGAGCCCGATGTCCTCCGCCAGGCCTGGGTGAAGCGGCCGATCCACAGCGGCGAGGTGCTCTACACCTGCGGCATGCACCTGCTCGGAGTCCCCGACGTGGAGCTTGAGGCCGAGGGGCTGCTGGACGAGAGCCGGCTCGGCGAGTGGGTGGAGCTGATCGACGGCCTGGCGGGCTACCTGCTGACCGAGCCGCGGGCCGCGGAGATCCGCGACGGCGAGGGCTTCCGGCTCACCGAGGACGCGCCGCGCTGGCTGCTGCGGCAGCACACGTGCGACCGCTACGACGACGAGGACATCTTCTTCAACCCCTACGGCTACTGGCGCCTGACTCCCGCCTGAACAGGCGTCGTGCTGGGCCGCTACAGCGGCTTGTTCGGGATGTGGTGACGCGGGGTTGTGGTGGGGCTCCGCTCTGCGGAGCGGCGAAGCCGCCTGTCCACACCTAGCTATCGAGGTGAACGGCCTGTTCACCTCGCCTATCGGCGCGAACGGTCCGTTCACCTCGAACCGGCAACACCTGCCGGTGTTGGGTGGATGGAGCGAACGGCCTGTTCACCTTGCCTATCGGCGCGAACGGTCCGTTCGCTCCACACTCGAGACCCGTCGAATCTTCTCGCCACCCGGGCGGGGTGATTTCGGGCCGTTTATGTCGCTCGATGGTGTCCAGGTGTATCTGGCGGGCCCGTTCCGTCCTCTTTATTTCGCGGGACCACCGAAATCCGGTGGATGCCCGAACGGCCGGAGGCGGGTGAGGCAGGATGAACGGTATGGGTTTGCGACGCCATGACCAGCGGTCGGACGCCTCGCGCGGCCGATCGGGCTGGGGCGCCGGGCAGCGCGGCAAGCGCGGTTGGTACGCCGAAGGCGGCCGGGAGGCGCCGCGCGAGCACGGCTCGGAGCAGCGCGACGAGCCGCAGCGCGCCGAGCACCGGTTCGAGGCGTCGAGCAGGGCCGAGCAGCAGGCCGACCGGCGGTATCCGTGGGAGGACGATCCGGACTACGACCGGCCGCGCAGCCACGGCCGGCGGTTGCCGCCGCTGCCCGAAGACCATCCCGGACGGGCCGAGGAGGAGCCCG
This sequence comes from Saccharopolyspora sp. NPDC050389, assembly GCF_040655595.1. NCBI lineage: Bacteria > Bacillati > Actinomycetota > Actinomycetes > Pseudonocardiales > Pseudonocardiaceae > Saccharopolyspora > Saccharopolyspora sp. NPDC050389. Next base: position 44,764 of record NZ_JBFAKG010000058.1, on the reverse strand, counting down.
AACCCGAGCAGCCTCGGGGCACGGCACCGCCCCGGAAGCTGACGGTCACCCGGGTCGCCGCGTGGCGCAGCCGGGACCTGACGCAACGCGCGATGCGGATGTTCTTCTCGCTCGCGCACGCCGACGGCGCCGACCGGTCCGGGCTCGCGAAGTTCACCTACGCCGTGATGGGCAACTACGCGGTGGACGCCGCGATGGCGGTCGCGCTGGCCAACACGCTGTTCTTCTCCGCCGCCACCGGCGAGAGCAAGGACAAGGTCGCGCTCTACCTGCTGATCACGGTCGCGCCGTTCGCGGTGATCGCCCCGGTGATCGGCCCGGCGCTGGACCGGCTGCAGCAGGGCCGCCGCATCGCGCTCGCCGCGTCGTTCGCGATCCGCGTGCTGCTCGCGGCCGTGATGGCGCTGAACTTCAACAGCTGGCTGCTCTACCCGGCTGCGCTGGGCTGCATGGTGCTGTCGAAGTCCTTCGGCGTGCTCAAGGCGGCGATGACGCCGCGGGTGCTGCCGTCGCAGATCACGCTGACCAAGGCCAACTCCCGGTTGACCGCGTTCGGCATGGCCGCGGGCGGGATCTTCGGCGCGATCGCGTCCGGCTTCGCCTGGCTGCTGGGCTCCGAGGGCGCGCTGTGGTTCATGGCCGCGATGGCCGCCGGCGGCGTGTGGCTGTGCCTGCGGATCCCGGGCTGGGTGGAGAGCACCGAGGGCGAGGTTCCGACGTCGATCGGCGCGAACCCGGAGCAGACCAAGAAGGTTCCGCTGAGCGGGCACGTGGTGGTGGCGCTGTGGGGCAACGGCGGGATCCGGCTGCTGACCGGCTTCCTGACGCTGTTCGCCGCGTTCGTGATCAAGCAGGGCACGCAGCACGAGCCGTTCATGCAGCTGGTGCTGCTCGGCCTGGTCGGCGGCGCGGCCGGGATCGGCAGCTTCCTCGGCAACGGGCTGGGTTCGAAGATGCACTTCGGCAAGCCGGACCGGGTGATCATCGCCTGCCTGGGCAGCGCGCTGGCCGTCGCGGTCTGCGCGACCGTGCTGGCCGGGTTCCCGCTCGCGGTGGTGGTCGGCCTGGTGGGCGCGACGGCCAGCGCCCTGGCCAAGGTCTGCCTGGACGCGGTCATCCAGCACGACATGCCGGAGAAGTCGCGGGCCTCGGCGTTCGGCCGATCCGAGACGATCTTGCAGCTCAGCTGGGTCTTCGGCGGCGCGCTGGGCGTCCTGCTGCCACCGGTCTACTGGATCGGGTTCGCAGTGGTCTCCGCCGCGCTGGCGCTGATGCTGACGCAGACGATCATGACCGGTCGCGGCGGCACGCTGCTGCCGCGCTTCCCACGCCGGGCCGCACCGGCCACCGCACGATTACGGACCAGGTCGTAGGCTCGAACCGTGCATCGTGGACTGAAGCCGCTGCTGGCGGTGGCGGGCATCGCGCTCGCCGCCGGTTGTGCCGCCCCCAGCGAACCGCAGGTCACCTTCTACTCCCACGGGAACTCGGTGGCCGTCAACCCTGCCCAGTACTGCGACGCGACGGGCCAGAACTGCGCGACGCCGTCGGAGAACACGGTCGGCGACCTGCGGGTGCCCGACCGCAATCCGCTGCAGATCTCGGTTCCCGGTGAGGTCGCGGCGGCGCCGTGGCAGGTGGTGTTCATCTACCGCGGGCTCAACGGCGAGCAGCTGGACGGCCGCAGCCAGGTCTTCGCGCCCGACTCGCGCCACTCCTACACGCTGCAGCTGCCGCCGGACGGCGGCCGGTTGGAGCACGTGGAGGTCCAGAAGTTCTCGGCGGTGCTGACGCCCGGCGCCGACGGCGGCGTCGACTTCGGCATCGGCGGCAGCTGGATCCTGAACGTCCACCAGTGACCTCCGGCGGGTCGCACCGGCCCTGGTGTTGCGCCCCGCCGGCCACTTTCGTCGCAGGCCCGCGGCCTTCAGTCGGCGACCAGCCCGGCCTCGTACGCGGTGATCGCGGCCTGGACGCGGTTGTTCGCGGACAGGCGTTGCAGGATCGTGCTGACGTGCGCCTTGACGGTGCCTTCGGCCAGGAACAGCCGTCCTGCGATGTCCTGATTGGACAGTCCCGCGCCGACCAGCGACAGCACCTCGCGTTCCCGCGCGGTCAGGGTCGCCACCCGGTCGCGGGCGGCGTTTCGCCGGGTGGCCTGGCCGCCGCGCATCCCGGCGATCACCCGGTGCGCGATCCGGGGCGACAGGTACGCCGCGCCGTCTGCCACGGCGCGAACGCCGATGAGGAGTTCCCGCGGATCGGCGGCCTTGAGCAGGAATCCGCGGGCTCCGTCGCCGAGCGCCCGCGCCACGAACTCGTCTTCGTCGAAGGTGGTGAGCACGACGACCTTGACCTCCGGCTGCGCGCGGGCCAGTTCCGCGGCGGCGGCGAGCCCGCCGAGCCGGGGCATCCGGATGTCCAGCAGGACGACGTCCGGGCGGTGCTCGGCGGCCAGGTCGATGGCCTGCCGCCCGTCCTCTGCCTCGGCGACCACGTCGATCTCCGGGTCGGTGGTCAGGATCGACCGGACACCGGCGCGGATCATGGCCTCGTCGTCGGCCAACAGCACGCGGATCATTCGTCTTCCTTCGTCGCGGGCATCGCCGGGCAGGGCAGCCGAGCGGTCACGGTGAAGCCGTCGCCGGATTCGGCGCGGAAGGTGCCGCCGAGCAACCGGACACGCTCGGCCAGCGCCAACAGCCCGCTGCCGTTTCCGCCGTCGAGCACCGGCGGCGCGTCGACGGCCGAGTTTCGCACGATGACGTTGAGACCATTGGAAATTCGCTCGACCCGCACGGCCACCTCGGCCCCGGGCGCGTAGCGGGGGGCGTTGGTCAGCGCCTCCTGCACCACCCGGTGCGCTGCACGGTCCACCTCCGGCGCCACCGCGAGCGGCTCGCCGCTGCGCAGCAGCGACACCGCCATCCCGGCGCTGCGCGCGCGGTCGACCAGCGCCTCCACTGGCTCGTCCGGCGGCTCGACGCGCGGGGTGCCGTTCTCCCGCAGCATCCCGATCGTCTGCCGGAGCCTGTCGGTGGCGGCGACCGCCGTGGCGCGCAGCTCGGCGGCCGCTAGCTGGTTGGCGTCGGTCATTTCCGGGGCCAGTTCGAGGGATCCGGCGCGCAGCGCGATCAGCGCCAGGTCGTGGCCGAGCGAGTCGTGCATGTCCGCCGCGATCCGGGCGCGTTCCCGCAGCCTCGCGCGCTCGGCGACGAACTCCTGCTCCCGTTCCATCTGCTCGACCCGCTGCTGACCGGCGACGATCAACTCGGCCTGCTGCCGCCGGAACTGACCGGCCAGCCACGGCAAGGCCACGAAAACGGTCAGGCACAGCAAGGAACTGAAACCGGCCCAGAAGTCCACGACCGCGCCGACGACCCCGCCCAGCGCGGCGACCGAGAGCCAGGCCCAGCCACGGCGAACCGGCAGGTGCCGGCCGTGGAGATAACCCACCACGGCCAGCACCACGAGCAGCAGCAGCCGCCACACCTCGGCGTCGAGCCCGTAACCGACGAGCGCGCAAACCCCGGCGATGACCAGCAGAGCCGCGCCGTTCCTCACCCGGACGACCTTACGGCGCGCAGCCTCAGCAGCCGGAACACCGCGGTGCTGAGCCCTGCGAGCGCCGCGACCAGGAGCACGACCGTCAAGGGCAGCGGGAAGTACGTCATCTGCGCCCAGGTGACCGTGCGGCCGTTGCTGATGAACGAGATCAGGCTCGGGTAGGCCAGGAACACCGCGACCGGGACCAGCACCGGCACCAGCCGCAACGCGATCCGCCAAACCGGCCGCCCGGCGCGCTTGGCCGCCCAGCGACGAGAACGCACCGCGCCGAGCACGCCCAGCCCCACGGCCGCCAGCCCGATCAGGCCAAGCACCAGCTCGAACTGCTGCCGCGCGCCGCCGGGAGCTTCGGGCGTCTTCCCCTCGCTCAGCGCCACCAGCCCGGTGAGGATGTCGTAGTAGTCGCCGTTGAGGGAAGCGTTGTTGGTCATGACGGCGAAGCCGTAACCGGTCTCCGGGATGATCATCTCCGTCGCCGCGTAGGTGAACAGGTTCCCGTCGTGCACCAGCCTTTCCGGGCCGTCGGCGGGCTTCTCAACACCCCAGCCCATGCCGTATTCGTGCACGTCGGAAGGGCTGTGCATGGCGCGCAGGCTCTCCAGCGCGACGAGCTGACGCCCGTGGCCGCCCTGCGCGATCAGCCACTTCCCCATGTCGGCGGCGGTGGTGATGACGCCGCCACCACCGCTGCCGTCGAGGAATCCGGGCAGCTCCGGGCGGGAGAACCACGCACCGAACAACGAGTTGTAGCCGTCGGCGGGCCGGACGACCTCATCGCGAAGCGCGCTGCGACTCATCCCGAGAGGGCCGAACACGTGCTGCTGCATGTAGTCATCAAAGGTCTGGCCGCCGGCGACCTCGACGAGCCGGGCCGCCAGGTCGTAGTTGACGTTGCAGTACTCCCAGTGCGTGCCCGCTTCGGCGGCCAGCGAGCCGGTGCTCAGCCGCGAGGTGTACTCGGCGAGCGAGCCCGCTTCCTCCAGCGAGTTGATGTCGATGGTGCGGTCGGAGAAACCGGAAGTCTGGTTCAGCAGGTGCCGGACGGTGACCTCGCGGAAGCGCGGATCGGCCATGGCGAACCCGGGCAGCTGCTCGACGACCGGCCGGTCCAGCGCGATCTTGCCCGCGTCGACCAGGGTCATGACCGCCATGGCCGTGAACGACTTGCTGACCGACGCGACCCGCATCGGGGTGTCGGCCGTGACCGGCCGCCCGTCGGAATCGTGGCCGTAACCGGCGGCGTGCACGATCCTGTCGTGCTTGGTGACCACCACCGAGAACCCGGGCATGTCAGTGGTTTCCAGCGCGCGGGTCAGGTAGTCGTCGATGGTCCCCGCGGTCGGTTCGGGCGCGGCCTGCGCGGTGGCGGGGCCGATCGCGACCCCGAGGGCCACCGCGAGCGCGATGATCTTGGCTTTCATGCAGGTGAACCTATGGATCAGGACACCCCGGCCGGATCTGCCGACCGACCACCACCACCCCTGACGAAAGACATAAAAGAACCGGGCGCACCTCGCGATGCGCCCGGCCCTCTTGATGTCGTCAGTTGCCCGGGTCGAGCTCCCTGGCTACCGCGCGCACGACCTCGCCGATCCGCTTCGACATCTTGCGGTCCGGGTAGCGGCCGCGGCGCAGGTCGGGCTGGATCTTCAGCTCCAGGAGCTTGATCATGTCCTCGACCATGCCGTGCAGCTCGTCGGCGGAACGGCGGTGCGCCTCGACCACCGAGGGCAGCGGGTCCAGCAGCTTGACCTTGAGCGCCTGCGGGCCACGGCGCCCCTGCGCCATGTCGAAGTCGACGCGCTGGCCTGTCTTGAGCGCCTCCACACCCGACGGCAACGCGGAGGACCGCACGTACACGTCCTCCCCACCGTCCTGGGTCAGGAAGCCGAAGCCTTTCTCCGCGTCGAACCACTTGACCCTGCCGGTCGGCACTGTCCTCACCGTTCCCTGTCGAATGTGCTGGCCCGGTCTCCGGGTCCTCGTCGTCCCTGTTGGCTGTCCGCCGAGCGGAACCTAACGGCCCCGGCACGACGAAAGCGCCCCGAAAACGCCACGCAGTTGGGCGCGCCGGGACGCGTCACACCAAGCGTACCGCGTACCCAGCCGATAACACCCGTCCTTATCGACCAAGGCCCGCTGCGTCACTCGGCCCAGTCCGTGAATACGCTGCTCAGCATGGCAGCTGCTACGCCCAGGTCCGCGGTGCTCCCGGCTTCGATGATCATGTTCGGGCTGGGCCTGCTGGCGATCGTCGTGATCTTCGCGCTGTTCGCCGCCGGCTACGAGAACATGCCGGTCTGGCTCAACCTTGCGACTCTGCTGTGCCCGGCCGGCTTGATCTTCGGCGTGATCGCCACGGTCCTGCGCAACCGCAGGCGCTGATTCAGGCCCGCTGCGCGAGCCATGCCGGGAACTCGGTGAGATCGCGCAGCGCGACGTCGGCACCGGCCTCCACCAGCTCGTCGACGCCGTAGGGACCGGTGGCCACGCCGACCGCGACCGCGCCCGCGGTCTTCGCGCCGACGACGTCGCCGAGGTGGTCGCCCACGTAGATCGTCGCGCCCTCCTCGCGCAGCACTTCGCCCTTCGCGGCGGCGAAAACGTCACCGGCGAGCCGGTCGACTTCCCAGCCGAACGCCTTCAGGTGCAGGGCCGCGTTCGCCTCGTACTTCCCGGTAATCACCAGGGTTCGCCCGCCCGCTTCGCGGACCGCGTTCAGCGCCAGCTCGGCGCCCGGCAGCGGTTCGGTCAGCCCGACCACCACCGACGGGTAGATCTCGCGGAAGTGGGCCACCAGCCGCTCGACCATCGGCTCGTCGAAGCCGTAGCCGCGCATCGTGTCGGCCAGCGGCGGCCCCAGGTGCGCCGCGAACGCCTCGCCGTCCAGCGACAGCGCGAACTGCTCGTTCAGGGCTTCGATCGCGCGCACCATGCCCGGTCGCGGATCGATCAGGGTCATGTCCAGGTCGAAGCCGACGACCGGCACGCTGCGCTGTTCTGCCACGCGCCCCACCCTACGTTCGGGGGACGCCCGCCCTCTTGACTCGAAACTGCGCAGTATCGAAAATCACGGTCATAATGTTCCTCACAATTTGGCGAGCTGGAGTCGTTCAATGACGAGCACCACCGCGCACCCCGCCCACCGCGAAGGTTTCCACTCACTGAAGGCCAGCGGCCTGAACTGGGACTCGCTGCCGCTGCGGCTGTTCAACAAGGGCAACGCCAAGTTCTGGAACCCCGCCGACATCGACTTCAGCAAGGACGCCGAGGACTGGCAGCGGCTCGACGAGGCCGAGCAGCGCAGCGTGGCGGGCCTGTGCGCGCAGTTCATCGCCGGCGAAGAAGCCGTGACGCAGGACCTCCAGCCGTTCGTGTCCGCGATGGCCGCCGAGGGCCGGTTCGGCGACGAGATGTACCTGACGCAGTTCGTGTTCGAAGAGGCCAAGCACACCCAGGTCTTCCGGCTGTGGCTGGACGCCGTCGGGCTCACCGGCGACCTGCACGGGCTCGTCGAAGAGAACCCCGGCTACCGCGAGATCTTCTACCGGGCGCTGCCCGAATCGCTGCACGCGCTGCACGCCGACCCGAGCCCGGAGAACCAGGTGCGCGCGTCGGTCACCTACAACCACGTCGTCGAGGGCACGCTGGCCCTGACCGGCTACTACGCCTGGCACAAGATCTGCGTCAGCCGCGGCATCCTGCCCGGCATGCAGCAGGTCATCCGGCGCATCGGCGACGACGAGCGCCGCCACATGGCGTGGGGCACGTTCACCTGCCGCCGCCACGTGGCCGCCGACGAGCGCAACTGGGACGTGGTGCAGGACCAGATGGCGAAGCTGCTGCCGCACGCCATCGCCCAGGTCGAGTGGAAGCCGGAGGACGCGCCCGAGGTGCTGCCCTTCGAGCTGAACAAGGAAGAGCTCACGGCCTACGCCTCGGACCGCGCGACCCGCCGCCTCGGCGCGATCTCCAGCGCCCGCGGCGTGCCGCTGGCCCAGATCGACGTCGACGCCTCCCCGGAGCAGCTGGAAGACCAGTTCGGCGCCGAAGACGCCGCCGAATTCGCCAAGCTCGACGCCAAGCGCTGACTCCTGCCGAGTGGGGCGCCTTCGGCCGAAGGCGCCCCACTCGGGATCATTCGAGGTCGAGGAGCTTCTTCGCGGTTTCGCGCATGTCGATCTTGCGGATCTTGCCGGTGACGGTCATCGGGAATTCGTCGACGACGTGGACGTAGCGCGGAACCTTGTAGTGCGCGAGCTTGCCGGTGCAGAACTCACGCAGCGCCTCCGCCGTCAGCGGCGCCGCACCTTCGCGCAGCCGCACCCAGGCCATCAGCTCCTCGCCGTACTTCGCGTCCGGGACGCCGATGACCTGCGCGTCGAGGATGTCCGGGTGCGTGTAGAGGAACTCCTCGATCTCGCGCGGATAGACGTTCTCGCCGCCGCGGATGACCATGTCCTTGATCCGGCCGGTGATGCTCACGTAGCCGTCGTCGTCCATGACGGCGAGATCCCCGGTGTGCATCCAGCGCGCCGCGTCCACCACCTCCGCGGTCTTCTCCGGCTGCTCCCAGTAGCCGAGCATCACCGAGTAGCCGCGGGTGCACAGCTCACCCGGCGCTCCGCGCGGCACGGTCAGGCCGGTGACCGGATCGATGATCTTGATCTCCAGGTGCGGGCCGACCCGGCCCACCGTGGACACCCGCCGCTCCAGCGAGTCGTCGGCGCGGGTCTGCGTCGACACCGGCGAGGTCTCGGTCATGCCGTAGCAGATCGCCACCTCGCCCATCCCCATCCGGCCGATGACCTGCTTCATCACCTCCACCGGGCAGGGCGAGCCTGCCATGATCCCGGTGCGCAGCGAGGACAGGTCGAAGGAGTCGAAGTCCGGGTGGTCGAGCTCGGCGATGAACATCGTCGGCACCCCGTACAGCGAGGTGCAGCGCTCCGCGGCGACCGCCGACAGCGCCGCCACCGGGTCGAAGCCCTCCGCCGGGATCACCATCGCCGACCCGTGGCTGGTGCACGCCAGGTTGCCCATCACCATGCCGAAGCAGTGGTAGAACGGCGGCACGATCGCCACCCGGTCGGCCTCGGTGTAGCCGCACAGCTCGCCGACGAAGAACCCGTTGTTCAGGATGTTGTGGTGCGACAGCGTCGCGCCCTTCGGGAAACCGGTGGTGCCCGAGGTGTACTGGATGTTGATCGGGTCGTCGGCCGCCAGCTGGATCGCCGCCAGCCGCTGCGCATCGCCGGTGCCGCCGGCCAACGCCGCCCACTCCGGGGAATCCAGGAACACCACCTGCTCCAGGCCCGGGCACTTCTCCCGCACCTGCTCCACCATCGCCACGTAGTCCGACGACTTGAACGACCGCGCCGACACCAGCAGCCGCACCCCGGCCTGGTTGAGCACGTACTCCAGCTCGTGCAACCGGTACGCGGGGTTGATGTTGACCAGGATCGCCCCGATCTTCGCCGTCGCGTACTGGGTCAGGGTCCACTCGGCGCGGTTCGGCGCCCAGATGCCGACCCTGTCGCCCTTGCCGATCCCGGCGTCCAGCAGGCCCACCGCCAGCGCGTCGACCTCGGCGACGAGCTCCCGGTAGGACCAGCGGCGCCCGGTCGCGAACTCCACCAGCGCGTCCCGGTCGGGGAAGCGCGCCGCCGTTCGATCGAGGTTCGCGCCGATGGTGTCGCCCAACAGCGGCACGTCCGAGACACCCGAGGCGTAGCTGGGCTGAGCTGGTTCGACGGCATCCACGTCGACGACCTCCCGAAACTCAGTGATGCAGGTCACCCATCCTGTCCTGACCGGACACCCGTCGGCCACCCCCGAACGCGGGTAACGGCCGGCCCTCGTTGCGTACCGTTCAGGGATGCATGTCTTCGTCGTGGACTCCTTCACCGACAGCGCCTTCGCCGGCAATCCTGCCGGCGTCGTGCTGCTGGACGCCCCTGCCGAGGTCGAGTGGATGCAGTCGGTCGCGGCCGAACTGCAGCACTCCGAGACCGCGTTCGTCGTGGTCGGCGGCCCGGAGGACGAGCCGAAGCCGCTGCGCTGGTTCACGCCCGCGACCGAGGTGCCGCTGTGCGGGCACGCCACGCTGGCGACGGCGCACGTGCTCGGCGGCGACCAGCGCTTCGACACCCGCAGCGGCGTGCTCACCTGCACCGCGCAGGGCGACGGCTGGATCGAAATGGACTTCCCGGTCGATCACGCCGAGCCGGTGGAACCGCCCTCGGCGCTGGCCGCCGGACTACCCGGCATCACCATCGAAGAGGCCGCGGAGGGCGAGACCAAGGTGCTGGCGCTCGCCGCGTCCGCCGCGGAAGTCCGCGCGGTGCGGCCTGATTTCGCGATGCTGGCGGACGTCCCGTCGCGCGGGGTGATCGTCACGGCGCCGGGCGACCGGCCGGGCATCGACTTCGTCAGCCGCGTGTTCGCCCCGCAGGTCGGCATCCCGGAAGATCCGGTGACCGGCTCGGCGCACTGCACGCTGGCGGGCTGGTGGGCGGCGAAGCTCGGGCGGGACGAGCACGACACCACGTTCGTCGGCGAGCAGGCGTCCCAGCGCGGCGGCATCGTCCAGATGGCCCTGCGCGGCAACCGCGTCGGCCTCCGCGGCCGCGCGGTCACGGTCCTCAGCGGCGAACTCCTCGTCTGACCGCACCGTTCCGCCTGGTCAGGATCCGTGCACGTTTTGTGTCGCTATAGCAGCACAAAACACGCACGGGTCCTGAACTGGCAAAACATCGCCTCGGCGCTGATCCACAACCTCGCCTCGACGGCCCGGGAGCCGGGCTGGCACCGTGGAGGCATGCGGTTGCTGCTGAACATCATCTGGCTGGTGCTGTGCGGGTTCTGGATGGCCTTCGGCTACGCGGTCGCCGGGGTCATCCTGGCGATCACGATCATCGGAATCCCGTTCTCCATCGCGTCCTTCCGGATGGCCAACTTCGCGCTGTGGCCGTTCGGCCGGCGGCTGGTCGACGAGCAGACCTCGGGTGCGATGGCAGGGCTCGGCAACATCCTCTGGCTGGTGCTGGCCGGCTGGTGGCTGGCGCTCGGGCACATCTTCACCGGCATCGCCCTGTGCGTCACGATCGTCGGCATCCCGCTGGGCATCGCGAACTTCAAGCTCGTCCCGGTGTCGCTGCTGCCGCTGGGCAAGCGCATCGTCGATGCTGACGATGCGTACGCATTCATGCGCTCTCGGTGATATTCGGCACATCGGCGTATTACCGATCGGCCGAATGCAGTCTCACAGTCGTCAGGGAATCGGCGACTTGGGGATTCGCATGATCACGGAACTGGAGCTGGAGCGGGTCGCGGCGGCGATCGAACGCGCCTTCCGCGGCCCGGCCCGGGAAGACTGGGCACACGTCGAACGGCTGCGGCTGCAGGCGGACCTGCTCGACCGCCTGGCGGCGGCGCAGCGCCATTGGTCCGGCTCGCTGAGCCGCCGCGCCGAGCTCGTTCGCGACGCCGCCGAGCGCCTGGCCGACGAGCTCAACCAGGTCACCAGCGCTATCGCCATGCCGAAACCCGCCCCGCCCGCGACGCCGTCGTAGAGATCAGGCCTTGAACGGATCCAGCACGTGGTCGGTGAGGTCGGCGATCGAACTGATCACCTTCGTCGGCCGGTACGGGAACAGCTCCGCGGTGTGCACGTCGGAGATCCCGGAGAGCACCAGGATCGTCTGCATGCCCGATTCCAGCCCCGAGCGCACATCGGTGTCCATCCGGTCGCCGATCATCAGGGTGTTCTCCGAATGCGCGCCCAGGTGGCGCAGCGCCGACCGCATCATCAGCGGGTTCGGCTTGCCCACGTAGTACGGCGCGCGGCCGGTCACCCGCTCGATCAGCGCGGCGACGGCGCCCGTCGCCGGCAGCGTGCCCTCCCGGCTCGGCCCCTTCTCGTCGGGATTGGTGGCGATGAACCGCGCACCGCCCTCGACCAGCCTGATCGCCTTGGTTATCGCCTCGAAGCTGTAGGTGCGGGTCTCGCCGAGGATGACGTAGTCCGGGTCGCGATCGGTCAGCACGTAGCCGATGTTGTGCAGCGCCGTGGTCAGCCCCGATTCGCCGACCACGTAGGCCGTGCCGCCGGGCCGCTGCTTCTCCAGGAACTGCGCGGTCGCCAGCGCGGAGGTCCAGATCGCGCCTTCCGGGACGTCCAGGCCGGTGCGCGCCAGCCGGGCGCGCAGGTCGCGCGGGGTGTAGATCGAGTTGTTGGTGAAGACCATGAACGGGATGGCGTTCTCACGCAGCGCCGCCACGAAGGCATCGGCGCCCGGCACCATGTGCTCCTCGTGGACGAGCACGCCGTCCATGTCCATCAGGTACGTCCAGGGGGATGGCTCAGTCACGCCCCAGATGATCCACCTGATGTGGGGTGAATTGCTACTTCGGCGGCCTTCACCACGAACCAGACCTCGTCGTCCGGGGTGAGCCGCAGGTCGGCGACGGCCGCCGGGGTGACGTCGGCGGCCAGCGAGCAGTCCCGCACCACGCCGCGCACCCGCACCACGTCGCCGCGCGGTTCCAGCGCCGCCAACCGCACCGGGATCGCGTTGCGCGGGCTGCCGTGCGGGCGCTCGCGGTGCACGGCGACGGCCGACGGCGCGAACACCGCAGCGGCGTCTTCGCCCTGCTCCAGCTCCTCGACGATTCGGCCGCTGATCGTGCTGTCGCCGAACGAAACGCCGTCCGCCGCGGCCACCCCGGGCACCAGGTTCAGCCCGGCCACCCGCGCCGTGAACGCCTCCTTCGGGCGGGCCAGCACCTCGCGGGTCGGGCCCTGCTCGACGATGCAGCCGTCGAGCAGCACCAGGAGCCGGTCGGCGAGCACGACCGCGTCCAGCACGTCGTGGGTGACCAGCACGGTCGGTTTCTCCTGCCGCCGCAGCACCTGGTGCAGCAGCCCGCGCATGGCCGGAGCGGCGTCGACGTCGAGCGCGGCCAACGGTTCGTCGAGCAGCAGCAATCGCGGATTCGCCGCCAGCGCCCTGGCCAACGCCACGCGCTGCGCCTGACCGCCCGAGAGCTGCCCGGGCTTGCGCTCCGCCAGCCCGGCGACGTCCACCTCGGACAGCCAGCGCCCGGCCGCCTCCCGCGCCTCGGCCTTGCGGACGCCGGCCGCGCGTGGTCCGAATGCGACGTTCTCCAGCGCCGTCAGGTTCGGGAACAGCAGGGCGTTCTGCGCGAGCAGCCCGACACCGCGGCGGTGCGTCGGCACGTTGATCCCGCGCTCGGTGTCCAGCCACGCGGCGCCGTCCAACTCGACCCGCCCGCGATGCGGGACGAGCTGACCGGCCAGCACCGACAGCAGCGTCGACTTGCCCGCCCCGTTCGGCCCGAGCACCGCCAGAACCTCGCCGGGCGCCACCTCGAACTCCGCGCGCAGCGTGAAATCGGGGCGCCGGAACTCGATGTCGGCGCGCAATCCGCTCACAGCCGTCCTTCCACCGCTTTGGGCCGGGCCACCACGATCACCAGCAGCGCGACCACCACCAGCAGCAGCGACATCGCGACCGCAGCGTCCACATCGGACTGCGACGTGGTGTAGATGGCCAGCGGCAGGGTCCTGGTGGTGCCCTGCAAGCTACCGGCGAAGGTGATCGTCGCGCCGAACTCCCCCAGCGCCCGCGCGAAGGTCAGCACCAGGCTCGACCCGAGCGCGGGCAGCAGCAGCGGCACGGTGACCCGCCGGAACGTCAGCCAGGGCCCGGCGCCCAACGTCGCGGCGACCTGCTCGTACCGCGCGCCGGCGGTCCGCAGCGCGCCTTCCAAGCCGACCACGAGGAACGGCATCGCGACGAACGTCTGCGCGAGCACCACGGCGGTTGTCGTGTAGGGCAACCGGATTCCCGCGATGTCGAGCAGCTGCCCGACCGGCCCGGTGCGGCCCAGCAGGTAGAGCAGGGCGAGGCCGCCGACGACCGGCGGCAGCACCAGCGGCAGCAGCACGAAGGCCCGCACCACGCGGAGCCCGCGCATCCGGGAACGCGCGAGCACCAGCGCGAGCGGGCCGCCCAGGAGCAGGGCCAGGCCGGTGGAGATCAGCCCGGTGACCACCGAGAGCCACAGGGCGTCGAGCGCGGCGGGGCTGAGCAGCAGCTCCGGGAGGCGCGCCGGATCGACGCGCGTCAGCAGCCCCAGGACCGGCAGGACCACGAGCGCCAGCGCGAGCACCGCCGGCACCCACAGCATCGCTGGCACCTGCGATGCCCGCGATTCCGCTCGAACGTTCTGCTTCATGAGCCGCGATGGCCGCCGGCGCTCACGACCGTCACGGGGCACCGAAGCCTTGCCTGCCGAGGACATCGCGGCCGACCGGGCCGCGCACGAACGCCATGAACTCCGCCGCCAGCTGCGCCTGCGGCGCGGTGGTGATCGTCGCGATCGGATAGGTGTTGATCGCCTGCTTCGACTCCGGGAAGTCGACCGCCTGCACCTGGGCCTCGGCCGCCTTCGCGTCGGTGACGTACACCAGCCCGGCATCCGCCTCGCCCGCAACGACCTTCTGCAGCACCGACTTCACGTCGTTCTCCTCGCTGGCGGGCTTCAGCTGCACGCCGGAGGCCTGCGCCACCTTCTGCGTGGCCGATCCGCACGGCACCTGCGGCGCGCAGACCACGACCGTCCGGCCGGGCGCCGTGAGGTCGGCGAGCGAGGCGATCCCGGCCGGGTTGCCCGGCGGGACCACGATCGTCAGCTGGTTCGTCGCGAGGATTTCCGGCGTGCCGACCAGATCCCGCACCTTGTCCATGTTCTTGGTGTCCGCCGAGGCGAACACGTCCGCGGGGCGGCCCTGCTTGATCTGCTCGGCCAGCGTCGACGAGCCCTGGTAGTCGAACTGCACCCGCACATCGGGGTGCTGCTCGGTGAACCGGGTGCCGAGCTCGTCGAAGGACTCGGTGAGGGACGCGGCCGCGAGCACGGTCAGCGTGCGCTGCTGCTGGGCCTGCGGCCCGGCCTGCCCGCATCCGGCCAGCAGCACGAGCGCGACCAGCGCGCCGACGATCATCTTGAGCTTCGACATCATCCTTCTCCCGGTGTTTCCACCACGACGTTGGTCGACTTGACCACGGCGACCGCCAGCGCCCCGGGCACCAGCCCGAGTTCGCGCACCGCCTCGGTGCTCATCAGCGAGACGATCCGGTGCGGGCCGCACTGGATCTCCACCTGCGACATGACCCGGTCCGAGATCACCTCGGTGACCAGCCCGACGAGCCGGTTGCGCGCCGACCGGCCGATGCCGGACGGGTCCGGCGTCGAGCGGGCCTGGGCGCGGGCGAACTCGGCGAGCGCGGCGCCGTCCACGGCTCGCCGGCCGGAGGCATCCCGCTCCGCAGGCAGCTGCCCGCCTTCGACCCACCGGCGCACCGTGTCGTCGCTGACGCCGAGCAGCCCGGCGGCCTCCGAAATCCGATAGTGCGGCACAGCCGCCAACGTTACTTCCGCAGTTGCGTGCAAAACCAGTGAATGAGCCCGCAAACACGGATCTTGCAACGACTTTGTGCCTTCCTCCGACCACTCCGGACTCCGCTCTGGATCACTCGGCGATTCCGCACAAATTGGGGCCGCGCGATCGAAATCCGCTACCGCTAAGCGCTAGGGTCGTGGAGTGACCGCGGTGGACTTGGGAATCCCGCTCGTGCGTCGCACGACCGACACGTCCGCACGTCCGGACACGACCCGGCTGGTGGACCGGTTCGGTCGCGTGGCGACAGACTTGCGCGTCTCCCTAATCGACAAGTGCAACCTGCGCTGCACATACTGCATGCCCGCCGAGGGCCTGCCCTGGCTGAAGCGCGCGGAGCTGCTCGACACCGACGAGATGAACCGGCTGATCCGCATCGCAGTGGAGGAGCTCGGCGTCACGACGGTTCGCTTCACCGGCGGCGAACCGCTGCTGCGGCAGGACCTGGTGGACATCATCGCGGCGACCGCGGCGCTGCCGAGCCGCCCGACGACCTCGCTGACCACCAACGGCATCAACCTCGGCGGCTTCGCCGAACCGCTGGTGCGGGCCGGGCTGAACCGGGTCAACGTCTCGCTGGACACCCTCGACCGCGACGTGTTCAAGCAGCTCACCCGCCGCGACCGGCTCGACGGCGTGCTCACCGGGCTCGCCGCGGCGAAGACGATGCGGCTGGAGCCGGTCAAGGTCAACGCGGTGCTGATGCGCGGGATCAACGACCACGAGGCCGGCGACCTGCTGCGGTTCTGCATCGAGCGCGGCTACCAGCTGCGGTTCATCGAACAGATGCCGCTGGACGCCCAGCACGAGTGGGACCGCGGCCAGATGATCACCGCCGAGGAGATCCTGGACCGCCTCAGCGCCGAGTTCGCCCTCACCCCGGACGTCGCCGAGCGGGGCTCCGCGCCCGCGGAGCGCTGGCTGGTCGACGGCGGGCCCGCGACGGTCGGCGTGATCGCCTCGGTGACCAGGCCGTTCTGCGCGGTCTGCGACCGGACCCGGCTCACCGCCGACGGCCAGCTGCGCTCGTGCCTGTTCTCGACGACCGAGACGGACTTGCGCGAGCCGATGCGGGCCGGGGCCGAGGATGCCGAACTGATCCGGTTGTGGCAGGAGACGATGTGGGCGAAGGCCGCCGGGCACGGGATGGATTCGGGCGAGTTCGCCCAGCCGTCCCGGCCGATGAGCGCTATCGGGGGTTGAGCGGATGACGGCTCTGCCGGAGCAGGTCGGAACCGTCGCGGTGCAGGTGCGCTACTTCGCGGGCGCCCGCGCGGCCGCCGGGATCCCGGAGGAGACGGTGCACGTCGCGCGGCCCGACGGCGCCGCGGTGACCGCCGCGGACGTCATCGCCGCAACGCTCAACCGACACGACGAGAAGCTGGCGAACGTGCTGCCCGCGTGCAGCTTCCTGCTCGACGGAGTCGCCGTCCGAGACCGCGGCATCGCGGTTCCCGACGACGCGACTCTCGACGTCCTCCCGCCGTTCGCGGGCGGCTGAAACCCGTCTTCAGGGGCCTTGCGGGGCGACACTGCATTACTGCGCGCGCGGGCGTGCGCGCGCACGCGAATACAACATGCGTCGGCGTGTCGTACACGCTCGGCCAGGTGACATTTCGGTCTCGCTTCGGACCATGTCGATCTTGACTTACGCGCCGTGTCCTTCGGCAGCCTTAACAGTCCCTGATCTAGCGACACAGATCGCTACCGTGCGCATCGATGCGAATCCTCTTCGCGAGCGCCGCGACGTCTCCCCGGCACGCCTGGGCGAGAGCCGGGACGGACCGACGGCGGGGCGAACCACTGCGATGAGGGTGGCCCGGAGGGAGCAACGAGGTGACCCACGACTCACTTACGGTGATCGATATCGGCCTGGAAACGCTTTGATAACGACGCTCTGATCAGCACAAATACACCGGATCGAAGCATTGCCCTCAGTTGTTACGTGACCAGCGTCACATGAACTCAGGTTTCCGATCTCCCCGATGGTTACGTAGTGTCGCTCCTCGGTCGGCCCCGAACCGATCAGCAAGGAGCGGAAGCTCGCAGCGCCGAACCCTGTCCGGCGGGCTTCCGGACCCCGAAACGAAAAAACCGGACAGGGGCGGGGGACCCAACACCTGGGCTCCCCGAAGCCCTAGGGGTGAAGCCGGCTCCCCCGAGCCGGCCGGGCTGCCTCTCAGCCCGAACCCGACAGCTGACCTCGCAGGCGCGGCAGGAGAGAGGAACATGGCTCGCTACCAAGGCAAGCACCGCAAGCCTTCCAATACCGGCCGCACCCTGGCCCGCGTCGCCGTCGCCGGCGCGGTGGTCGCCACCCCGATCGCGATCGCCGCCCCCGCCAACGCGGCCCCGAACTGGGACAAGCTCGCCCAGTGCGAGAGCAGCGGCAACTGGAGCATCAACAGCGGCAACGGCTACTACGGCGGACTCCAGTTCAGCGCGTCAACCTGGGCCGCCTACGGCGGCAGCCAGTACGCCAGCAGCGCGCACCAGGCGACCCGCGAGGAGCAGATCGCCGTCGCCGAGAAGGTCCTCGCCTCCCAGGGCGCCAACGCGTGGCCGGGCTGCACCTCCAAGCTGAACTGGACCAGCGGCGGCACCAAGGTCACGACCAAGACCACAACCAAGGCCACCACGCCGAAGAAGACCGAGACCAAGGTCAAGACCCAGACGCCCAAGCCGACGGTGAAGACCAATGGCGCGGACTACACGGTCCAGCTCGGCGACACGCTGAGCAAGATCGGCGAGAAGTTCGGCGTGGCCTACCAGGACATCGCGCAGCGCAACACGAGCATCATCAACGACCCGAACCTGATCTTCCCGGGTCAGCAGCTCGACATCAAATGATCTGGTCGACCGGCTGAGCCGGTCGGCGAGGAGTACGTGTCGTACCCCCCGACACGGCACGTGCTCCGCACCTCTCGGAACCCCCACCGCACCCCCCAGCGGCGGGGGTTCCGTCTTTCTCGGAGCCTGTTCCCGGCTCGTTCTGCGTAGCGGTGCGGATAGCGGCCCCCTGCGGGAATTACCGTCGCCTTCTCGCTGTGGGATCCCCGACACGTGTCGGGGCTGTCCTCACGAGAAAGACGCCCGAGAACCCGCGGCGGTGCCGGTTGCGAGGGTGGGCTAAGCGGCTGCGCCGCTTGAAGACAACAACCCGACCTACCGCACTCCACATCCAAAACTGGCTCTGCATAAGCCCAAAAGGCCCACTGCTCCGGTCTTGTCGGATGCCCGGCCTTACTGGGCCTTGCGGCTGAGGGACTCCCACTTGGCCAGTTCAGCCGTCATGGCCTTGGTCATCTCGTCGACCATGTCGTAGGCCGCCGATCCCAGGATCAGGCGCTTCGGCGGCTCCTCCATCGCCACCACCTGGAGCACCACCTCCGCCGCCTTCGCCGGGTCGAAGTCCTCCGACTCCGCCCACAGGCCGGCCAGCCATTCGCGCAGCGGCGCGTAGGCCTCGTGCTCCGCCGTCTGCGTCAGGCCGCGGGTGAACAGATCGGTCTGGTAGCCGCCCGGTTGCAGGATCGTCAGCTTGATCCCGAACCGCTCGACCTCCATCTGCAGCGCCTCGCTCATCGAGTCCAGCGCCGCCTTGCCCGCGCCGTACATGCCGGTCGCCGCGAAGCCGCCGGCCGAGCCCATCGAGGACACCTGCAGGATGCGGCCCGAGCCCTGCGCCCGCAGGTGCGGGACGACGGCCTGGCTCACCCACAGCGCGCCGAAGAAGTTGGTGTCCAGGTGGGCCCTCGCCAGCTCCTCGGTGACCTCTTCGACCATGCCGAGCACGACGCCGCCGGCGTTGTTCACGACGACGTCCAGGCGGCCGAACGCCGCGACCGCGCGCTCGACGCCCGCGAAGACGGCGTTGCGGTCGGCGACGTCGAGCGGGAACGCGAGCAGGCGGCCACCGGAGGCGTCGACGAGTTCGTCCAGCGGCGTGATGTCGCGCGCGACGCCGACCACCCGGTCGCCGGCCGCCAGCGCGGCTTCGGTGAACGCCCGCCCGAGACCGCGGGAGGCGCCGGTGATGAACCAGGTGCGGGGTTCGGTGGATGCGTGTTGCACGGGCTCTCCTCGCAAATTCTGAGACGACACGGTCCGTCTCGTTGATTCGAAGCATGGCCCACCGCCGGACGGTTGTCAAGACGGACCGTCTCGTCGCGCTATCGTGTGGGCATGGCATCCCGGAAGACGCCCGACGCAGCCCGCCGCAGCGAGCGGTCCCGGGTGGCGATCCTGACCGCGGCCCGCGAACTCATCGCGGAGGTCGGCTACGCGAAGCTGTCCATCGAAGCGATCGCCGCCCGCGCCGGAGTCGGCAAGCAGACGATCTACCGCTGGTGGCCGTCGAAGGGCGCGGTCGTCTTCGACTCCCTGCTGGCGCTCAGCGAAGGCGCGGACGGCGAGGGGATCGTGCTGCCGGACACCGGCGACGTCGAGGCGGACCTCAAGACCGTGCTGCGCGCGACGGCGGCCGAGTTCGCCGACCCCGAGTTCGAGGCGCCGATCCGGGCGCTCAACAGCGAGATCATCAACGATGCCGAACTGGCCGCGATCTACCGCGAGAAGATGGCGGCGCCGGTGGAGGAGGCGAAGAAGGAGCGACTGCGCAGCGCGCAGCGCGCGGGTCAGATCGCGGCCGACGCGGACCTGGACCTGTTCCTGGACGTCCTGTACGCCCCGCTCGCCCAGCGCTGGCTGCTGCGCTCCGGCCCGCTCGACGACGCCTTCGCCGATGCCTTGGTCGACGCGGCGCTCCGCGCCTTCCGCCCGGAGTGACGGGCGGAGATCCCGATTTCAGGCAGAACCGGGAGGCTCACCGGGCCGGAACAGCGCTTCCAAGAGTCGGCCACCGTACGAGCTCTTCGTCTTTGAAGCGGCGAAGCCGCTTAGCCCTCCCTCGCAGCTTGCACCGCCGCGGGTTCACGGTGCCCACCCCTCCGGGGTTCTTCCAGCGAGGACAGCCCCGACGTGGTGAATTGGTCATTCATGATGTCGGGGATCCCACAGCTAGAAGACCGCGGTGACTCCCGCAGGGGGCCGCCACCCGCACCGCTGAGCAAAACGAGCCCGGAATGTGATTAAGGGCAGTTGACCCATTCTTCGGTGTTGTCCTCGAAGACCTGGCGCTTCCAGATCGGTAGCCGCCGCTTCACCTCGTCGACCAGCTCCGAGCAGGCGCTGAACGCCTGCTTGCGGTGCTCCGCCGCCACCGCGCACCCGAGCGCCACGTCGCCGATCTTGAGCAGGCCGATGCGGTGCGACACCGCGATGGCGCGCACACCCTCGAAGCGCGCCGCGATGTCCTGGGCCACCTCGGCGATCACGTCGGACGCGCTGGGATGCCCGACGTATTCGAGCTCGCGGACGCCGCGGCCGCCGTCGTGGTCGCGGACCACCCCGCCGAAGGTCACCACCGCGCCGGCCGCCCGGTGCTCCACCGATCTGGCCAGGTCGTCGACGTCGATCACCTGCTCGGTCACGTCGGCGCGCAAGACGTCCGCCACCGCCTGGTTCGGCGCCGCGTGGTCGCCCCCGTGCAGCTGGTCGACGGCGTGGTCCAGGACCCCGTCCAGCACGCCGAGCCCGTCCTTGACGCCGCCGCGCGAGCCCGGCAGGTTCACGATCAACGTCCGGCCGCTGACGCCGGCCAGCCCGCGGGAGAGCACCGCCGTCGGAACCTCCGGCAGGCCCGCCAAGCGGATCGCCTCGGCGAGTCCCGGAATCGGGTAGTCGAGCACCGCCGCCGTGACCTCGGGCGTGCGGTCGGTCGGGCTGATCCCGGTGCCGCCGGTGGTGATCACGACGTCCGCGCCGGCGGCGACCGCGCGGCGCAGCTCCTCGCCCACCGGGTCGCCGTCCGGCACCACGACGGGATCGGGCACCTCGTAGCCGCGCCCGCGCAGCCACTCGACGATCACCGGACCGGTGCGGTCGGGGTAAACGCCGGCCGATGCGCGGTTGGACGCCGCGATCACTCGCGCTGTCCTCGTCATGGAGACCTCCTGTGTGTTGGATCGGCCGCCGCAGGGCCATCTTCCGCGACCGACCGGCATGGCCTCAAGCGCGCCCGCTCCGTGGCACACGGCGAAGGCGCCTGCCCGCGGAAGCCGGTGGCCCGGAGCCGTCGACCGCACCCCAAGGGCACCGTTTCCGCTGGTCACGGGGCCGTGAGTCTTTTGGGTCGCGATAGCAGCCCAAAAGACTCACGGCCCCGCGCGGTCAGCGGGTCCAGGTGCCGGTCTTGCCGCCTTCTTTGCGCTCCACCCGGACCTCGTCGAGCACGGCGGCCGGATCCACGGCCTTGATCATGTCGTGCAGGGTGAGGCCGGCGCCCGCGACCGCGGTGAGCGCCTCCATCTCGACGCCGGTGCGGTCCGTGGTCTTCACCGTCGCGGTGATCCGCACCTCCGCCTCGCCGAGCTCCAGCTCGACCTTGGCGCCGGAGATCGCGATCGGATGGCACAGCGGGATGAGGTCGGGCGTCCGCTTCGCGGCCATGATCCCGGCGATCCGGGCGGTGGCGATCGCGTCGCCCTTCGGCAGCCCGTCGCGGCGCAACAGGGCGATCACCTCGGCCGTCGTGCGCACCACGCCGCTGGCGACCGCGATGCGCGCGGTGGGCTGCTTGCCGGAGACGTCGACCATGCGAGCGGCGCCCGCCTCGTCGACATGCGTGAGCTCGTCCTGCGCCATGACCCGAGCCTAGACCGTCGATCCCGCCGCCCTCCGCGGCCGACCCGATGCCCGAGAACACGAGTGCGGGGCGTCCTCGGCCGAGGACGCCCCGCACTTCGGTGGATCAGTAGTCGACGTCGTCGGCCATGGACCACGGCAGGGAGGATCCGCCGTGCGGGGCCGGGTCGCCGGCCTTCGACGCGACCGCCGCCTTCTTCACCGCTTCCGCCACCGCCGGGGCCACCGCCGAGTCGAACACGCTCGGCACGATGAACGACGCGTTGATCCGCTCCCCGTCCACGACGTCGGCGATCGCGTTCGACGCCGCGATCATCATCTCGTCGGTGATCTTGTGCGCGTGCGCGTCCAGCAGGCCGCGGAACACGCCCGGGAACGCCAGCACGTTGTTGATCTGGTTCGGGTAGTCGCTGCGGCCGGTCGCCACGATGGTGGCGTGCTTCTGCGCCTCCAGCGGGTCGATCTCCGGGTCCGGGTTGGCCAGCGCGAACACGATCGAATCGGCGTTCATGGTCGCCACGTCGTCCGCGGCGAGCAGGTTCGGCGCGGACACCCCGATGAACACGTCCGCCCCGCGCACCGCGTCGGAGAGCGTGCCGGTGCGGCCGTCCTTGTTGGTGCCCGCGGCGATGGACTGCAGGTTCGGGTCGCTGTCGCCGCGTCCGGTGTGCACGATGCCGTCGATGTCGACGGCGATGATGTCGGCCGGTTTCTTGTGCTGCAGCAGCCGGATGATGGCCGAACCGGCGGCGCCGACGCCGCACACCACGATGCGGCAGTCGGTGATGTCCTTGTTCACCACGCGGAGCGCGTTGCGCAGCGCGCCCAGCACCACGATCGCGGTGCCGTGCTGGTCGTCGTGGAAGACCGGGATGCTCAGCTTCTCCCGCAGCCGGGCCTCGATCTCGAAGCAGCGCGGCGCGGCGATGTCCTCGAGGTTGATGCCGCCGTAGACCGGGGCGATCAGCTCGACGGCGCGGATGATCTCCTCGGTGTCCTGGGTGTCCAGGCAGACCGGCCAGGCGTTGACGCCGGCGAACTTCTTGAACAGCGCGGCCTTGCCCTCCATCACCGGCAGCGCGGCCGCCGGGCCGATGTTGCCCAGGCCGAGCACGGCGGAACCGTCGGTGACCACCGCGACGGCGTTGCGCTTGATGGTCAGCCGGCGCGCGTCCTCGGGGTTTTCCGCGATCGCGGTGCAGACCCGGGCGACGCCGGGCGTGTACGCGCGGGAGAGGTCGTCGCGGTTGTTGAGCGCGACCCGCGAGTTGACCTCGATCTTGCCGCCGAGGTGCACCAGGAAGGTCCGGTCGGAAATCTTGCGCACCCGGACGCCGGGCAGCGTCCCGAGGACCTCGGCGAGGTCGTTGGCGTGGTCGGCCGACAGCGCGTTGCAGGTGATGTCGACGACGATGCGGTCGGCGTGCGACTCGACGACGTCGAACGCCGTGATGGCGCCGCCGGCGCGACCGATCGCGCTAGTCAGGTCACCCGCCGCGGTCGTCGACGGCGGGGCCTCGACGCGAACGGTGATCGAATAACCCGGACCTGGAACCGGCATGGCACACCCCTGTCGAGCTGATCGGCTATGGACTTGGCGGGTGCCGTCCTCGGACGACCCGGGGGCCGCCGCAGCAGATCGCTTATCCGGGATGCAAGCCCTGCGGGCCTGCTAAGCGACCGGAACTTCACCCAGCACGAAAAAGCCTAAAACTTTCCCGAGTGTGAGCGACGTCCGGTCCCATTACCGACCGGTTCCCCTTGACAAAACCCGCCCCGAAGCGGCACGGCCGCGACGGAGCGGGTCTACGGGCGATCGCCGATCCGCGCTGGGGCGGATGCTGGCAGGAGGGTCACTTGTTGATGCGCGTGACCGGGTGGACGTAGGGAACGGCGTCCTGGCGGAGCGGGAAGCTGGTGTCGCCGTACGGCGACAGCGCGCCCTGGATGTCGGCCAGGAACTCGCTCACCGGGTGTTCGCCGTCGGCGACCTTCGGCCAAGACGGGTCAATGCGGTCCTTTTTGGTCTTGCCGGCCACGTCGTTCCTCCTGGGCATTCCGGCTACGGTGCACTTCCAGTTTGCCGGATCCGGCCCCGAACCTCATCCAAGGGTGCGCAGCGCAACGTTCCGGCGGGCCTCCGCCTGCGACGCATCTCTCACCAGGCGACCGCTCGGCGTCCGAGACGACCCTCCGCCGCCACGCGGCTGGGTATCGTAGAGGAGATGTCATCACTGGCGGATTGGCTGCGGGAGCGCAGCGACGAACAGCTGGTCGCGCTGCTTCGCGCTCGACCCGACCTCGCGACCCCGCCGCCGGCCGACAACTCGGTGCTGGCGACGCGCCTCGGCGTGCGCTCGTCGGTCGCGCGGGCCTGCGAGGACCTCGATTCCTTCGCCCTCGCCACGCTCGAAGCGCTGGTGCTGCTCGACGCCGACGACGCGCCGGTGTCGCTGGACGCCGTCGCCGCGATACTCGGCCCCGATGTCACGGTCGAGCGCGCCCGCCGGTCGGTCACGCAACTCCGCGATCTCACACTGGCCTGGGGCGATGACGCCGAGCTCGCCGTGCCCTCGGCGGCGCGGGAGGCGTTGCCGACCTTCCCCGCCGGGCTCGGGCGCCCCGCCGATGACCTCACCGAGGCCGCGGCGGAAGCCGCGCTGGCCGAGCTCGGCGAGGAAGAGCGGCGGCTGGTGGAGAAGCTCGCCGGAGGCGCGCCGATCGGCCGCACCAAGGACGCGGCCAAGCAGGTTCCGCTGGAACAGGCGACCAACCCGGTGCAACGGCTGCTCGCCAAGGGCCTGCTGCTGCGGCGCGACGCGGAGACCGTCGAGCTGCCGCGGCAGCTCGCGCTGGCCGTGCGCGGCGACCGGCCGATGGGCGAGGTCGAGCCCGACGAGCCGATCCCGGACCTGGCCGGCAGCGATCAATCTACTGTGGACAAAACGGCCGGCGGCGCGGCGCTGGAACTGCTGCGACACGTCGAAGGGCTGCTGAACTCCTGGGGCGAGGAACCGCCGGACGTGCTGCGCTCCGGCGGCGTCGGGGTGCGCGATCTGCGCCGCACCGCCAAGGCCATCGAGATCGACGAGAACCTGCTCGGCCTGCTCGTGGAGGTCGCGGTCGCGGCCAACCTCATCGCCAACAGCGAGGGCGCGGAACCGCAGTGGGTGCCCACCATCCAGTCCGACACCTGGCTGGCCTCGCCGCCCGAACAACGCTGGGCGGCACTGGCCCAGGCCTGGCTGGACCTGCCGCGCCTGCCGGGCCTGATCGGCGCCCGCGACGAGAAGGACCGGCTGCTCAACCCGCTGTCCGAAGACCTGCGTCGACCGCTCGCGCCGAAGGACCGCCGCCGCATCCTCGACTACCTCGACGAACTGCCCGGCGGATACGGCGCCCGGCCGGACGACGTCGCCGCCGTGCTCGGCTGGCGCGCCCCGCGCCGCGGCGGACGCCTGCGCGACGACCTGGTCCGCTGGACGCTCGCCGAAGCGACCGCCCTCGGCGTCGTGGCGCTGCACGCGCTGACCACCGCCGGACGCGTCCTGCTCGCCGACGGCGCCGCCGAAGCGGCGCGCCAACTCGCCGACGCGCTGCCCGAACCGCTCGACCACGTCCTGGTGCAGGCCGACCTCACCATCGTCGCGCCGGGCCGCCTCGAACCCGACCTCGCCATCGAGATGAAACTCATCGCGGACATCGAATCCGCAGGCAGCGCAACGGTTTACCGCGTCGGCGACGGCAGCATCCGGCGCGCGCTCGACGCCGGCTACACCGCCGACGACCTGCACGCGCTGTTCCGCACCCGCTCGCGCACGCCGATCCCGCAGTCGCTGACCTATCTCATCGACGACGTCGCACGCCGCCACGGCCGGCTCCGCGCAGGCACCGCCGCGGCCTTCCTGCGCTGCGACGATCCGCTGCTGCTGGCCGAAATCCTGGCCAAACCCGGAACCGAAGAACTCGAACTCCGCCGAATCGCGCCCACCGTACTGGTCAGCCCACTACCGCTGGCCGACGTGGTCACCGTGCTGCGCGCCGCCGGATTCGCCCCGGTCGCCGAAGGCCCCGACGGCAACGTGCTCGACCTCCGGGAGAGCGGGCGGCGCGTGCGCGGCAAGAGCCGCCCGGCACCGCCGGCGGCGATCGCCGCACCGAACGAAGAGCAGCTCGGCGAGCTCGTAGCGCAGCTGCGAGCCGGCGACCGGGCAGGAGCGGCGCGGCGCGGCAGCGCCGTGAGCCCCGAACGCGGGCGGCCGAGCGCCGAGGCGACGCTGCAGCTGCTGCGCGACGCGGCGCGTCAGCGCCGGAGCGTGTGGCTGGGGTTCGTCGACACGCACGGAGTGCGGAGCCAGCGCGTGGTGCGCCCGGTGAGCGTCGGCGGCGGGATCCTGCAGGGCGTCGACACCAGCAGCGAGGAGCTGGGCAACTTCCCGCTGCACCGGATCATGTCCGTCGCACTCGTCGAGGACTGACCGCTCTCCGATCCACTGCAGGACCCGTGTGCACTTTGTGTCGCTATAGCAGCACAAAGTACACACGGGGCCGCCTGGTCAGCGCTGCGAGATCAATGTGCCGTGGCCATGCGCTGGCGCATCGCGTGTTGCACCAGGGTGATCAGGGCCTGCTTGGTGGATTCGCGGTTCCGCGCGTCGCAGGTGATCATCGGGACCGAGGCGTCGATCGTCAGCGCCTCCCGGATGTCCTCCTGGCGGTGCTGCAGCACGCCGTCGAAGGTGTTCACCGCGATGATGTACGGCAGACCGCGGTCATCGAAGAAGTCGATCGAGGCGAACGCGTCCGCCAGCCGGCGGGTGTCCACCAGCACCACCGCGCCGATCGCGCCGCGCACCAGGTCGTCCCACATGAACCAGAACCGGTGCTGGCCGGGCGTGCCGAACAGGTACAGGATCAGGTCCGAATCCAGCGAGACCCGGCCGAAGTCCATCGCCACCGTGGTCGTGACCTTGCCCGGCGTCGCGCTGAGGTCGTCGACCCCGACGCTCGCCTCGGTCATGACCGCCTCGGTGGTCAACGGCACGATCTCGGACACCGAGCCGACGAAAGTCGTCTTCCCGACCCCGAAACCACCGGCGACCACGATCTTCGTCGAGGTCTTCTGGCCGGCCGCATTCGATCGGGGATCAGAGCCTGCGAAGCCCACTGAGCACCCTTTCCAAGAACTCCATGGACGGCCGATCACCAACGACCATGCCACTGTCATGAATCAAAACCAGGCCGGTGTCGGCCATGTCGCCGATCAGCACCCGAACCACGCCCAACGGCAGGCGCAGGTGCGCGGCCACCTCGGCCACCGAACGAGCCTCCAGGCACAGCTCGGAGATCGAGCGGTGCTCGGCCCTGGTCTGGGTCGCCTGCGTGCGACCGCGTTCGCTGGTGGTCACCAGCGTCTCGATAGCAAGATCATAATCGGTGCGGGTGCGCCCACGCGTGCGGGCGTAGGGCCGCACCAGCGACCCGCTGTCGAGGCCGTCGGACTCCTGGTGGTCGACGGCCGGGATCGCCGGCATCGACCCGGAGATCGACGGCATGGACTGCGAAATCGCCGACATCGGCTGGGAAATCGACGGCATCGACGAGGAGATCGGCGACATCGACTGCGAGATCGACGGCATCGACACCGACGGCGGCCCGCTGTCGATCTGCCGGGGGCCGGCGACCTCGGGCACCGAGTTGTAGCTGGAGCCGAACAGATCGGCGCCCGGGCCGCCGAACAGCGCCCGGTCGTAGCCGCCGATCGACTCCGAACCCTGGCCGGTGGCCCCGTCATCGACGAAGTCGTCCTGCCAGGACTCGGCGCTCAGCCGCTTGTTGTAGAGGCGGAACAGGTCACCGTCCCAGCTGGGCTCGGAACCGGTGTTCATGGCGAGCTCCCCTCAGCGTTCCGCAACCGGACTCACCGGCGCACCATGCCCTGCAGCTGCGCTCGCAGTTCCGGCGTGAGCTGCCGGCCGACCCGCTCCACCAGCAAGGTCATCTCGTAGGCGACCAGGCCGATGTCGGCGTTCGGTGCGGCCAGCACCGCCAGGCAGGAACCGTCGCTGATGGACATCAGGAACAGGTAGCCCTGCTCCATCTCGACCACGGTCTGGGTGACCTCACCTGCTTCGAAGCAGCGCGCGGCGCCCTGCGTGAGGCTGACCAGGCCGGATGCGACCGCGGACAGCTGCTCGGCTCGGTCCCGCGGCAAACCCTGGGACCCGGCGAGCAGCAGGCCATCCGCGGAGACGACCACCGAGTGCGCCACGCCGGGGACGCGACGCACGAAGTCGGTGATCAGCCAGCTGAAGCTGTTGCTGCTCGTCGGTTGCTGCACGGACCCGTTCACTCCTGCTCCTCGGGACGGCTCGGATTCGAGCGGGGTGTTTCGGTGGAAACCGGTTCGGCCTTGGAATGCCTACCGCGTGTGACGCCCTGCTGGAAGTTCGCCATCCGGCCGCGCACGGCGTCTGCCGAACGCGGGGTGGCGGGCTTGCGGCGGGGGGCCTGCGGGGTGCGCGGGGCGGCCGAGCCGGGCACCAGGTTCGTCTTGGGCACGCGCTTGGGCAGCCCGGCCGCGGTGGTCTCCTGGACCTGCTGGGTCTGCAGCAGCGCCTCGGCGGCCCGCCAGCCGTCGTCGGCCGAGCCCCACCCGGGATCCGGCGTCGTGGTGCGCGGCACCTCGTTGACGACGGTTTCTTCCGCGGCGCTCGGCTGTTCGACCGGCTGCTCCGGCTCGACCGGCGCTTCGGCCGCTACCGGGGCCGCGGCCGGGGTCGCCGGCGTGGCTGGGGCGGCGGAGGCGGCCGAAGAATCGTCCACATCGGACTCGCGGAACCACTGCGAGAGCACAGCTTCGTAGATCGGCAGTCGTTGGGTCGGCGCATCGTCCATGTCCCAGGCGGCCCCTCTCGGCTCGTCGTCGGCGAACGCCGGCGGTTGGCCGTCGGTGCCTTCGACCGGGCCGCCCCCTTGGGCCCAGGACGCCGAGGCCGGCTCCTGCCGGGTTTCGCTGTCCGCGGCGCCCTCGGAGTCCGCGGTGCCGAAGAGGCCACCGCCCAGTCCCGATCCGTTCAGTCCGCTGCCGTTGTGCGCGGGATCGGCCGGGAATTCGGCCGGTACGAAGTTGGCCGTCTTCTCGGCTTCGAACGGGCTGTGGAACAAGTCCGCCGATCCGACGGGCTCGGGCGGCGGGCCGCACCGGCCGTCGAAGGAGTCCGCGAACTGGTTCCCGGTGCTCTCCTCGCTCGGCCACTCCTCGGCGCGGACATCGTCGTCCGCGGGCGCCTTCGACGCATCCTCCCACTCCGGAACGTCGGTGGCGCCGAACGAATCGCCGTTGGAAACGGTCACCGAGTACTGGGTCGACAGCTCGGTGTCGTCGACTTCCGGTTCGTCTTCTTGCTGCGGCATCGGCGTGAACGCCGTGGCCTGCTCGATGCCGGCCAGCGACGGCAGCGGCGCGCGCTCGGTGGGCGGGTCGATCCCGCGGTCGGAGCCGGCGGGGCGACCGCCGAAGGCGGCGGCCAGGCCGAGGTGCGTGCCGGTCTCGCTGAGCTCAGAGCGCCGCTCCTCGGCGAGCGCCGCGCGCGGCACGTCGGGCATCGGCTTCGGGCCGTCCGGCGTCAGCTGGACGACGAACTCGCCCGCCAGGTGCACCGTGGCGGTGACGCCGCCTTCCAGGTTGTCGTTGTTGTGCAGCTCGACCCCGATGTCGTGGCGCCGGGCCAGCTGCCCGACCACGAACAGGCCCATCCGGCGGGACACCGCGACGTCGATCTCCGGCGGCCGGGTGAGCCGGTCGTTGATCTCGTCGATCTCGCTGGCGTCGATGCCCACGCCGCGGTCGCGGATCTCGATGACGAGTTCCTGCCTGCGGTAGGCGGTGCGGACGGTGACCTCGGTGTCCGGGTTGGAGAACACCGTGGCGTTCTCCAGCAGCTCGGCGACCAGGTGCACGAAGTCGTTGACCACCCGGCCCTGGATGGCCAGGTCGGGCGCGTCGACCACGGCGACCCGCGCGTACTGCTCGACCTCGGACACCGCGGCGCCGAGCACCTCGTTGAGCGGCACCGGGCGCATCATCCGGCGGGTCAGGTCGGTGCCGCCGAGGATCAGCAGGTTCTCGTTGTTCCGGCGCATGCGGGTCGCCAGGTGGTCCAGCTCGAACAGGCTGCTCAGCTGGTCCGGGTCCTGCTCGTCCTGCTCCAGCCGGTCGATCAGGGCCAGCTGCCGCTGCACGAGGGTCTGGCTGCGGCGCGCCAGGTTGACGAACAGGTCGTTGACGTTGGTGCGCAGCAGCGCCTGCTCGGCGGCCAGCCGCAGCGCCTGCTGGTGCACCGCGTCGAAGGTGCGGGCCACCTGCCCGATCTCCTCGCTGGAGTGCACCGGCACCGGCGGCACCGTGATCTGGGTGGCGGCGCTCGGGTTCTCGTTCACCTTGTCGATCGCTTCGGGCAGGCTCTTCTGCGCGATCTCCAGGGCTCCGTAGCGGAGGGTGCGCAGCGGCCGCAGCATCGAGCGCGCGATGTAGGCCGCGACGCCGAAGGCGACCACCAGCAGCAGCAACAGCAGCGCCGAGTCGCGGACCAGCGACCACCAGGCGGAATCGGCGAGTTCGGTGGCGTCGTCGTGGAAGTCGGCGAGCACCGAGTCCTCCACCGAGCGGACCAGGTCGGTGCGCTTGCCCGACTGCGTGCCCCACTCCAGCGGGTTGATGCCCAGCGATTCCGGGCGGTTCGCCGATTGCCTGCGCTCGGCCGCGATCAGCGCGCTCTGCTCGATCTGCTCCGAGTCGTCCACCTCGGCGCCGGCGACCCGCGCCGCGTAGAGGGCGCGCTGCTCGGGCGTGGCGGCGTTCTCGAACTCCGCGTAGGCGGCCTCGAACCGGGCGTTCGCGGCGCGGACCGCGTCGGTCTGCCCGGTGAGGAAGCGGTCGAGCAGCCCGGCGCTGAGCAGGATCGAGCGCTGCTGGGCGAGCTGCTCCTTGGCCCGGCCGAGCGCTTCGGCGGCGCGGGCGGTCTGGCTGACCTGCGTGTTGACCGCGGAGGTGGCGACCATCCGGTTGATCTGCAGCAGGTTGTCGAGCACCGAGTTGTAGGCGACCAACGTTTGCGGGCCGGTGAAGCGGTCGTTGACGGTGCTGCGCAGGGCGCCGAGGCTGGTGAGCCGGTGGGTGGCGCTCTGGTAGGCGTTGCGGACCTCCGGGGAGAAGTCCTCCACTCGGGTGTCGTAGGCGCGGAGCTGCTGGACAGCGGTGTCGACGCGCTGGCTCTGCGCGGCGTAGTCGGCGCCCGCGCTGCCGCCGTTGGCGGTGGTGAACACGATCGCGAAGTCGCGCTCGCGCTGCAGTTCGTGGGTCAGGTTCGCGGCCTGCTGGCCGAGTTCTACCTGCTCGACAATGGTGGTCAACCTGGACTGGGTGGCGAGGCCGTCGTACACCCGGATGCCGCCGACACCTAGTGCGGCCAGGGTCGGCACGAGCAGGACGGCGGCCATCTTGTACCGGAGGCGCCAGTTACGCAGCCACCACTTCTTGGACCGGCTAGCCGGTTCGGTGGCTGCGTCGGCTCCGGTAGCGGGGTCGTTGTTGAGCATCCCTGTTTCCTGCGCTGCGGCGGACATGTGCGACACCGCCACGGCTAGCTGCCTCTCCGCGCCGCGACAGTGTTGATCATCGTGCTGGGAACGTGCCCGCGATCCGACGCGGCGGCGCCAGGTACCCACGAGCGGGTCGCCGGTTCCTCGACTCGCGCCGAGCCCCCAACGACCCTGACTCTGTCAGCCGGGCTTGCCATCACACTCCCTGGTCACAACGTGCATCCCCCGAAGCAGAGGTCAAGTCACCTCGACGGGCGAGACTATACTTAACTGGCCGTCACAAGTCAGGCCCCTAGAGAGAGAGTTCATCACTCGACAGAGTGGTATGAACAACACTGGGCCATCCGTGTGACCTGTGCCTAGTTACGCCCAGTTGTCGGGTTTAGTTCAACGTTCTACAGTTCAGGGGCACCCGCACCCCGCCACAGCCCGGGAGACGCAAAACTTCGCACAAGGGTCGAAACGCCCCGGCGCACGTGACCGACGGGACTCGCCCGTTTCGTGGCTCAGTCCACTGTGCACCAACGCATCTCCCGGACCTCCCGCGGGGTGAATCCGCGCCGTCTCGGTACGGCTGCGCCACCGACACCCCACCGCAGCCACCGCTCCACGTCGCGCCCGATGCAAGGAGGAACAGATGAGCCCCGCCCTCGCCCACCGCTCCCTGCCACGCAGGAGTCTTCTGAAGCTCGCCGGCGGCGCCGTCACCGCTGGTGCGCTGCTGGGCACCAGCGGTTGCGGGCTCCTCGGTGGATCGCAGGCGGAAAGCGGCGGCAACGACCTGGTGGAGAAGGCGAACCTGCGCGTCGGCGCGCTGCCGATCAACGACCTCGCCCCGCTGCACCTGGCCGTCCGCAACGGCTACTTCCAGCAGGAGGGTCTGACCGTCGAGATCGTCACCGCCCCGGACGGCAGCGCCGCGCTGAACAGCACCATCGGCGGCGACTACGACATCACCTACAGCAGCTACGTGCCGTTCTTCCAGGCGCAGGCCAAGGGCATCGCGGACCTGAAGATCGTCGCGGACTGCGCGTCGGCCACGCCGAACTCGACCGTGATCATGACCTCGCCGAACTCCAAGGTCCACCAGCCGCAGGACCTGGCGGGCAAGAAGATCGCGATCAGCGGCCCCAACACCATCACCGAGCTGCTGGTCAAGGCCACCATGTCCGCCCACGGCGTGGACTACGGCGAGGTGGAGTTCCTGGCGGTCCCGTTCATCAACATGCCCGCCGCGCTGCAGCAGGGCCACATCGACGCGGCCATCGTCACCGAGCCTTTCCTCACCCTGGCCGCCCGCAACAGCGGCGCCGTGCCGGTGGTGGACACCTCCACCGGTCCGCTGGAGGACCTGCCGCTGACCGGCTACGGGGCGACCGCGAAGTTCTGCGAGGAGAACCCCAAGACCGTCGCGGCGTTCCAGCGGGCGATGGACCGCGCCGTCGCCGAGGCGCAGGACCGCAGCAAGATCGAGCCGCTGCTTCCGGAATTCGCCAAGATCGACAAGGACACCGCGGCGATCATCACGCTGCTGAAGTTCAACTCGCGCGCCGACGCCACCCGCCTGCAGCGGGTGCCGCGCCTGATGAAGGACTTCGGCTTCATCACCACCGACCTGGACGTCGCCAGCATGATCGCGGCGCCGCCGCAGGCCTGACGTTCTCGCTGGTCGCGCCGCCCGTGCGTGTTTTGTGTCGCCATAGCAGCACAAAACACGCACGGCTAGCTGGCCAGGCGGAGCGAGCCGTTGGTCCAGACGACATTCCGCGTTCGCTCGAATTGCCCAGCGAAATTCAGCTCACCGTCACAATTCGCCCCGAGCCTTGGTCCGGGTGGCGTGAATCACGACACGCTTCTGAGTGACTGGTGACAACGAGCTAATTACGCCTGGTTGTCGCATGTGGTCCGACCTTCTACAGTTCGGGGCACCAAGACCCGCCACCGCACCGGGAGAAACGACGCACCGCCGCCGGGACGCGGCACCACAGCGCCCGGAGTCGTTGCTTCACCCGCCTTTCCTCCCGGGTCATCATCGCGACGACGCTGGCCACCCCGCACCAGCAACACCCCGTGGCAGCGGAAGTCGACGCCGACCCGTACCACTCCCGGCGCACGGCACAACGGAACACGCGCACCGCACCCCGATGCCAGGAGGATCCAGATGAGTTCCCTTCCCCGCGCCCTTCCACGCCGCAACCTGTTGAAACTCGCCGGCGGGATGGTCACGGCAGGCGCCCTGATGGGCACCAGCGGTTGCGGACTCCTGGGCGGATCAGAGGAGCAGCAGGGCGGCAACGCCCAGGTCGAGAAGGCGCACCTGAAGATCGGCGCGCTGCCCACCAGCGAACTCGCGCCGCTGCACCTGGCGGTGAAGAACGGCCACTTCCAGCGCGAGGGCCTCACGGTCGAGATCATCAACGCGCCCGACGGCGCCACCGCGCTGAACAGCACCATCGGCGGCGACTACGACATCACCTTCAGCAGCTACGTGCCCATCTTCGCCGCCCAGGCCAAGGGAATCGCGCAGCTGAAGATCGTCGCGGACTGCGCATCGAGCACGCCGAACACCTGCATGATCATGTCTTCGCCGAACTCCAACGTGCGCTCGCCGCAGGACCTGGCGGACAAGCGGATCGCGATCAGCGGTGGCGGCACCATCTCCGAACTCCTGGTCAAGGCCTCGATGAAGGCCAACGGCGTGAACTTCGAAGGCGTCCACTGGATGCCGCTGGGGTTCATCAACATGCCCAACGCGCTGCGCACCAACCAGGTCGACGCGGCGTTCGTGGTCGAGCCGTTCCTGACGCTGTCCGCCCGCGACGCCGGTGCCATCCCGGTGGTGGACACCGCCACCGGACCGCTGGAGGACCTGCCGCTGGGCGGCTACGTGTCGGCCGCCAAGTTCGCCGACGAGAACCCCAAGACCGTCGCGGCATTCCAGCGCGCCATGGACAGCGCCGTCACCGAGGCGCAGGACCGCAGCAAGATCGAGCCGTTGCTTCCGGAGTTCGCCAAGATCGACAAGGAGACTGCGGCGATCATCACGCTGTTGAAGATGAATTCCCGCGCCGACGCCACCCGCTTGCAGCGCATTCCGCGGCTGATGCTGGAATTCGGTTACATCGACAAGGAAATCGACGTGGCGAGCATGATCTTCGCTCCGCCGCAGAGCTGAACTCGGGGAAATGACCAAAACACTCCGGGGATTGGTCGGCCTGTTGGGCTTCCTGGTCTTGTGGGAAGCCTTCAGCCGTTCCGAAATCGTCCCCCAGCAATACTTTCCGCCACCGTCCACAGTGCTCGCCCAGTTCGCCGAACTGCTCGGCGATCGCGGCTTCCTGCTCGACCTGATCGCCACGGTGCTGGCCTGGGCCATCGCGCTGGGCATCTCCATCGCCATCGCGGTGCCCGCGGGGCTGCTGCTCGGCAGCATCCGCTGGGTTCGGGTAGCGACCCGGGCGATCATCGAGTTCCTCCGCCCGATCCCGTCGGTGGCGCTGATCCCGCTGGCGATCGTGCTGGTCGGCGCCGGCCCGGAAACCAAGATCACCCTCGCGGTCTACGCCGCGGTGTGGCCGATCCTGTTCAACACCATCTACGCGTTGGACGAGATCGACCCGGTCATGGTGGACACCGCGCGCTCCTTCGGGTTGGGCCGGGGCCGGATCATGTTCACCGTGGCGCTGCCGAACGCGGCGCCGTTCGTGCTCACCGGCATCCGGATGTCCGCCGCGGTGGCGCTGATCCTGGTGGTCAGCACCGAGTTCCTGGCAGGCGGCGGCATCGGCCTCGGCAACTTCGTGCTCGACGCGAGCACCGGCGCCGGCCGGATCGACCTGGTGCTGGCCGGCACGCTGGTGGCGGGAATCGTCGGCTACCTCATCAACGAGGCGTTGGAACAGGTGCACAAGCGCGGTCTCCGGTGGAGCGCGGTCGATCGGGAGGCGGCGTGAACAAGATGCGCGGATTCCTGCAGCGCTGGGTGGTCTTCATCGGCGCGATCGTGGTCTGGGAGCTGCTCACCCGCGCCGCGCAGAGCCCGTTCTTCCCGTCCCCGACACAGATCGTCGGCGCGGCCGCGGAGAAGTGGTTCAGCGGACCGGCCTCGTCGCTGTTCCTCACCGACGAGGCGTTCTCCGACCTGCTGGCCAGCCTCGGGCGGATCGCCGCGGGCTGGCTCATCGCGGTGGTGCTCGGCGTCGCGCTGGGCACCCTGCTCGGCCGCTCCCGCACCGCACTGGACTACTTCGGGCCGCTGATGGCGTTCATGCGGGCCATCCCGCCGCCGGTGCTGGTGCCGGTCTTCCTGGTGCTGCTGGGCATCGGCACGCAGATGCAGATCACCGTGATCGTCTTCGGCGTGATGTGGCCGATCCTGCTGAACACCGTCGACGGGGTCCGCTCCGTCGACCAGGTCAAGGTGGACACCGCCCGGTCGTTCCGCATCCCGCGCGCGCACTGGGTCTTCGGCGTGGTGCTGCCCGCGGCGACGCCGAAGATCTTCGCCGGGCTGCGGGTGAGCCTGTCGCTGTCGCTGGTGCTGATGGTCGTCTCCGAGCTCGTCGGCTCCACCAACGGCATCGGCTACCGGCTGATGTTCGACCAGCGCCAGTTCGACTTCCCCGCGATGTGGGCAAGCATCGTGCTGCTGGGCATCCTCGGATACCTGCTCAACACCCTGCTGCTCGTGGTGGAGCGCCGCGCGCTGAGCTGGCAACCCTCGCAGGCGCACCAAGTAGTCGGAGGCTGAACTTCCATGACCGAAACAAAGATCATGCTCGACGTCTCCGGGCTCGGGCACCGCTACGGCGGCGCGAACGGCCACCAGGCCATCGCCGACCTGACGTTCCAGGTGCGCACCGGCGAGCTCGCCTGCATCGTCGGCCCGTCCGGCTGCGGCAAGTCCACCATGCTGCGCTCCATCTCCGGCCTGATCAAGCCGACCACCGGCGACGTCAAGCTGGGCGGCAACGCGGTCAACGGCGTGCCGGAGGACCTGGCCGTCGTGTTCCAGGACTACAGCCGATCGCTGTTCCCCTGGCTGTCGGTGCGGTCCAACGTCGAATTCCCGTTGCGCTCCAGGGGACTGAGCAAGGCGGAGCGGCGCAGCCGGGCCGACGAGGTGCTCGAATGGGTGGGCCTGAGCGCCGCGGCCAAGAAGTACCCGTGGCAGCTCTCCGGCGGCATGCAGCAGCGCGTGTCGATCGCCCGGGCGCTGGCCTGCCGGCCGGCGCTGCTGCTGATGGATGAGCCGTTCGCCTCGGTGGACGCCCAGACCCGCTTCGAGCTGGAAGACCTGCTGCTGCGGGTCCGCAAGCAGTTCGACAGCACGGTCCTGCTGGTCACCCACGACATCGACGAGAGCATCTACCTGTCGGACCGGGTCTTCGTGCTGTCGAAGTCCCCGGCGTCGATCGTGGCGGACCTGGAGATCCCGCTCGGTGACGAGCGCGACCAGATCACGACCCGCGAGTCGGAGACGTTCGTCCACCTCCGCAGCGAGGTGGCCCGCCTCCTCGACGTCCGCAGCGCCCACGCCCCGGCGGCGGCCGACGCCGCTCCGGCGGAGTCCGATGTGGAGTCCACTGCGAAGCAGTGGGCTGCGGCGGAGCAGGCGGAGGCAGAGAAGGCCGACGCCCGCAACTGACGAAGCCCAAGGGCGCCTCTTGCCGATCTGCTCGGCGAGAGGCGCCCTTCGCGCTTCACCCAAGACCCATCGGTCCGATGTGGACGAATGGTTCCGCAGGTCACGGCCCGTGTGTACTTTGTGTCGCTATAGCAGCTGTTTTGGATGTGGTGACGTGCGGATGTGGTAACGCGGGCGTTTTGTCGTTGAAGCGGCGCAGCCGCTTAGCCCACCCTCGCAACCGGCACCGCCGCGGGTTCTCAGAGGTCTTCTCGCGAGGACAGCCCCGACGCGACGTATTGGACATACGTGTGTCGGGGATCCCACAGCGAGAAGACCTCTGAGGTTCCGCCACCCGCACCACTACGCAGGACGAGTTTGGAAACAGGCTCTATAGCAGCAGAAAGTACACACGGGGCCCGACCAGGCGGATCAGTACAGGTAGCGCTGGCCCGGGTCGACCTTGACGTGCAGCAGGGTCGGGCCCGTCTTGCCGGCGAACTCCTCCGCGAGTGCCGCGTCGAGTTCCGCCGGCGTCTGCACCAGCTTCGCCGGGCAGCCCAGGCTGGTCGCCAGCGCGCCGAAGTCGATGCCGCCGAGCTCCACGCCCGGCAGCTTGTCGCCGCCCGCCGCCTCGCCCAGCACCGCCACCGCCGCGTACCGCGAGTTGTCCATGATCACGAACGTGACCGGCGCCTGCTCGCGGACCGCCGACCACACCGACTGGATCCCGTACATGCTGGAGCCGTCGCCGATCAGCGCGACCGTGCGCCGCGACGGGTCCGCCAACGCCACCCCGACCGCCGCGCCGATGCCGTACCCGAGCGCGCCGGAGAACCCGGTGAAGAACCCGCCGTCGGTGGACCGGATCGGGAAGTGCTCGTGCAAGTCGTTGCGGTGGCTGGGAGTTTCCTCCACCACGGCCGTGTCCGCGGGCAGCACCTCGGCGATCGTGTCGAAGACGTACGCCGCGGTCATCGGCGTCGACGCGGTCGGCTTGGCCGGCCGCGCGTAGCTCGTCGGCGCGCTCCGCTGCTGCGCCTCGACCTGGCCGTTGACCTGCCGCACGGAGTGCGCCAGCGTGCCCAGCACGCCGCGGCCCCGCCGGGCCCGGGCGAGCACGTCCGGGTCGTCGTGCACCAGGAAGATCTCGGGCAGCTCGGCTTCGTTCTCGCCGCGGTACACGTGGTAGGTGAACGCCGGCGCGCCCCACACCGCGACGAGGTCGTGCTTGGCGAGCTCCTCGCCAAGCAGTCGCTGCTCGGGCTGCAGGAAACCGGCGAACTGCGGGTGGTCCTCAGGGAACGAGCAGCGCGGCGACATCGGCGCCACGTAGACCGCCGCCTGCGTCTTCTCCGCCAGCTCCACCAGATCCGCGACCACGCCGTCGGCGTCCACCGCCGGGCCGACGACGAACGCCGGGCGCTCGCAGCCGCGCAGCGCCTCGGCCAGATCGGCGACGGCGGCCGGGTCCGGGGCGAAGCCGGGAGTGCGCGGGCGGGCGGTCACCGGCACGCCGGGCTGGTCCCAGTCGTCGGCCGGGATCGATACGAAGACCGGGCCGTACGGCGGGGTCGTCGCGAGCTGGTAGGCGCGCACCAGGGCCGCCGGTACGTCCTCGGCGCGGGCCGGCTCGTAGCTCCACTTCACGTAGGGCTTCGGGAAGGTCGCGGCGTCGGTGGCGCCGAGGAACGGCTCGTCGAACATCAGGGTGCGGGTCTGCTGCCCGGCCGTGATGATCATCGGCGTCCGGTTGCGGTAGGCGGTGAAGATCGCGCCCAGCGCGTGCCCCACTCCCCCGGCGGAATGCAGGTTGACCAGCACCGGTTCCCGGCGGGACTGCGCGTAGCCGTCGGCCATCGCGACCACCACGGACTCCTGCAGGCCCAACACGTAGCGGAAATCGTCCGGCCATCCGGTCAGGAACGGCACCTCGGTCGTACCCGGGTTGCCGAACACGGTCGTCAGCCCGAGTTCCCGCATCAATCCCCGGGTGATGTCACGGACCGTGCGGTCCTCGCTGCGCATCGAAGCCCTCCCTCATCGTGCGAACAACCCCGCTCACCTGCGGGGTTGCCCTGACACGACATCACATCGAAGGCCGCTGAACCAGATCGTCTTTGTCACTGTGCGGAAGGGCCTGTGCAGACCGTCCGCGCCGGATCCGGGTAAACCGTGCTCCGGCCAGTCCCGGGCGGGCACGCCGCCGCGCCGGCGGTGTTCGACGCCACGCCGGTGACGCGCTCGTTCGCGCCGGGTTCGCCGCAGCTCACCTTGGTCTCGATACCGGCCACCGGAACGCGCAGGCAGTCGCCGACCGCCACGTCCGGCACCAGGCACAACCGCATCCCGCTGGTGCGCCGGGTTTCGCGGCTGACCGTCGCGTATCCCGGCCGGCACTCCGCGGAGCCCGCGGTGACCTCGGCGATCAGGAAGTCGGATTCGGCGCTGCCGCAGTCGGCCTGCCGCCAGCCGGGATCCGCCGTGTGGGCGTCGGTGATGTCCACGCACTCCCCGGCCTCGGGCCGGTCGGCGCTGAAGGTGAAGTAGGCGCCGATGGCGATGGCGATTCCGATGGCGAGCACGCCGACGTAGACGACGCTGCCGACCACCTTCCCGGCCCGGCTTCGCGGCGGATGGCTCATGGATTCCTCCGGAAACGATCTAGCCGCGCAAACCTAGCCGAAATCGCGCGCCGACCACTGCCGATCAGCGGAAATGGTCCGTTTTAGGAGGAATCCGGGGGTCGTGAGCGCACGAGGGCGCTCACGACCGCTCACCTCTTAACGTCGCCGAAGCAGACGGTGCGCTCCTGGAAGACGTAGTAGCCCTCGCCTTCGACGCAGGCGGTCTTCGGGTCGGTGCCGTTGGCGATCCGGGTCACCTGGTCCTCGGCCGTGCTGCAATCGATCTTCAGCGGCACGACGTCGTCGGCCTGGTTGAAGGCCGTCAGGCAGTCGCCGGGCTTGACGTCCAGCTCGATGCAGTAGGTCTTGCCGTCGACGACGTTGGTGTAGTCGTCGTTGCAGGCACTCCGGTTGTTGCCATCCACGACGTCGACGATCTTGTAATCCGAATCCGCGGAACCGCAGCTCGCGGCGTTCATCGCGCCGCCCTTCTCGCTGACCAGCGAAACGCAGCTGCCGGCCTCGAACCCGCTGCTGGGGCGTTCGGTGGTGCGCTCAGTGGTGCGCTCAGTGGTGCGTTCGGCCGTGCGGTCGGTGGTGGGGTCGGTGGTGGGGCCGGCTTCGGTCCGGCCGCCGCCGCTGTTGACCGCCAGCAGGATGATCGTCACCACGATGCCGACGACCACCACCACACCGGCGCCGACCAGGCCGATGACCAGGCCGGTGCGGCTCTTCTTCGGCGGCATCGAGGGCGGCTGGCTGCCCGCGACGTGGCGCCAGAAGTCGTCCGAGGCGTTCGGCGGCGGGTACTGGCCCGACGGGTACGACCCGGAGGGATAGGACCCCGAGGGGCCCGACTGCGATCCGTACGGTCCAGACTGCGATCCGTACGGATCCTGCGGTGGATAACTCACTGCTCCTCCGTTTTTTGTTCGCAGAGAGCAATTTAGCCGAGCCCGTATCGCCACTAGTGCCCGAACGGGTGATAACGGCGACGGTGGAATACTGGGTGCGGAGTCCGGCCGGTGCCACCGGCACCGCTGATCACCTGCGAAGAAGCCGTCCGACCCGAGGGAGCTGCGCACCCGTGACCGACGGACCCCTGATCGTCCAGTCCGACAAGACCCTGCTGCTGGAGGTCGACCACGGCCTCGCCGACGAGGCCCGCACCTCCATCGCGCCGTTCGCGGAGCTGGAACGCGCCCCGGAACACGTGCACACCTACCGCATCACGCCGCTCGCGCTGTGGAACGCGCGCGCCGCCGGGCACGACGCGGAACAGGTCGTGGACGCGCTGGTGCGCTTCTCGCGTTACCCCGTGCCGCAGCCGCTGTTGGTGGACATCGTCGAGACGATGGGCCGCTTCGGCCGCCTGCAGCTGGTCAACGATCCGGCGCACGGCCTGGTGCTGAGCTCGTTTGACCGCGCGGTGCTGGAAGAGATCCTGCGGCACAAGAAGATCAACCCGATGCTGGGCGCGCGCATCGACGACGACACCGTGGTGGTGCACCCCAGCGAGCGCGGGCGGCTCAAGCAGATGCTGCTGAAGGTCGGCTGGCCCGCCGAGGACCTGGCCGGCTACGTCGACGGCGAGGCGCACCCGATCGCGCTGCAGCAGGACGGCTGGACGCTGCGCGACTACCAGCAGCAGGCCGTGCAGTCGTTCTGGGCGGGCGGTTCGGGCGTCGTGGTGCTGCCCTGCGGCGCGGGCAAGACGCTGGTCGGCGCGGCGGCGATGGCCGAGGCGCAGGCGACCACGTTGATCCTGGTCACCAACACCGTCGCCGGGCGGCAGTGGAAGCGCGAACTGATCGAGCGGACCTCGCTGACCGAGGAGGAGATCGGCGAGTACTCCGGGGAGAAGAAGGAGATCCGGCCGGTCACCATCGCGACCTACCAGGTGATCACCCGCCGCTCCAAGGGCGAGTACAAGCACCTGGAGCTGTTCGACTCCCGCGACTGGGGGCTGGTGGTCTACGACGAGGTGCACCTGCTGCCCGCGCCCGTGTTCCGGATGACCGCCGACCTGCAGTCCCGGCGGCGCCTCGGGCTCACGGCGACGCTGGTCCGCGAGGACGGCCGGGAGGGCGACGTGTTCTCCCTGATCGGGCCCAAGCGCTACGACGCGCCGTGGAAGGACATCGAGGCGCAGGGCTGGATCGCGCCGGCCGAGTGCATCGAGGTCCGGGTGACGCTGACCGACAACGAGCGGCTGGAGTACGCCACGGCCGACGCCGACGAGCGCTACAAGATGTGCTCGACGGCGCGCACCAAGGCCCCGGTGGTCAAGGCGATCCTGGACCGGCACCCGGGCGAACCCGCCCTGGTCATCGGCGCCTACCTGGAGCAGCTGCACGAGCTGGGCGAGGCGCTTGACGCGCCGATCGTGGAGGGCTCGACGAAGAACAAGGAGCGCGAGGAGCTGTTCGACGCGTTCCGGCGCGGCGAGATCAACCGGCTCGTGGTGTCGAAGGTGGCGAACTTCTCCATCGACCTGCCGGAGGCGTCGGTCGCGGTGCAGGTGTCCGGGACGTTCGGCTCGCGGCAGGAGGAGGCGCAGCGGCTCGGCCGGCTGCTGCGGCCGAAGGCCGAGCGCAAGCAGGCGCACTTCTACTCGGTGGTGTCGCGGGACACCCTGGACACCGACTACGCCGCGCACCGGCAGCGCTTCCTCGCCGAGCAAGGCTACGCGTACAAGATCGTCGACGCCGACGACCTGCTCGGGCCGGCGATCCCGGACGTCGGGTGACGACAATTGGGGGACACACCCGGTCGGCTGTCATCCAAAAGTGTCCGAGTTCGGCTCCGCAGCCGCTACCGTTGCGATGAACGCACGCAGCACCCGAATCGCTGCTCAGGCAGGTCGCCCCGGGGCCGAGGTGCGCCCGCGGGCCTGCGGGCGCGAGGAGGAACGCAGGTGCGGGTGTCCCGCAAGATGCTGGAGGCGTCATGAGCGAAACTTCGCCATTCCTCGCTCATGCGAGCCGGCCTGATGCCGGTGTCGAGCAAGATACTGGAGATCGGATGGCCACCGAGCAGGAACGCGCGGCGATGGGCGGCGCGCACCGGTTCGTCGGACTCGCGGAAAGCCTCGAACGCCACGCCGGGACCCCGACCGGGGCCGAACCACCGAACGTGCACGGCACCAACCGCGGCTACGGGCTGGTGTTCTTCCACCTGCAGCAATACCACCTGACCACGGTGATCAGCACCGGGCTGCGCTTCCAGCCGCTGGGCGCCGAACCCGCCCAGGAGCTCGCCTGCACGGTCTACAAGGAGCAGGCCGAGGCCGCCCGGCACCTGGTCGACCTCACCGCCGAGCTGCTGGTGCAGCAGCGCACCCACCTGGTGCCGGACCAGATCGTGCCGAACGAGCAG
The DNA here is from genome assembly GCF_040655595.1 of Saccharopolyspora sp. NPDC050389. Lineage (NCBI taxonomy): Bacteria > Bacillati > Actinomycetota > Actinomycetes > Pseudonocardiales > Pseudonocardiaceae > Saccharopolyspora > Saccharopolyspora sp. NPDC050389. The sequence continues at coordinate 1,770 of NZ_JBFAKG010000058.1, read as the reverse complement.
CCGCTGCTGCCGGGCACCGAGTTCCACGGGGTGCTGGCCAGCGGTCACCCGCTGTTCGCGCCGGAATTCACCAGGTTCACCGATCCGGACGGGGTGGAGCAGCTGCAGGTGTTCACGCTGCTGCCGGTCACCCTCGGCGAGCTGAACTACATCCTGGACAACGGCGTCACCTCGCTGCGCCAGCAGTGGGCCCGGTTCGAGGTGGACGTCTTCGACCTCGGCCGCCCCAGCGTGGTCTGAGCGCCGGTCGGCTGTCGTGAGCGGTTTGGATCGCCATTCAGGACCCGTGCGTGTTTTGTGCTGCTATAGAGGCTGTTTGAGAGCTCGTTTGCGCAGTGGTGCATCCTCGTTGGCTGGTGTGGAGTGAACGACCTGTTCGCCTCGATAGGTGAGGTGAACGGTCCGTTCGCTTCATCCATCCAACGTCGGCGGGCACCAGCTGGTGTGGGGTGAACGGCCCGTTCGTCCCGATAGGCGAGGTGAACAGGCCGTTCGCTTCACCGCTTTGAAGGCACAATCCGCCCTGCCACGACCCCACACCACCACATCCCAAACAGGCTCTACAGCGACACAAAACGTGCACGGATCCTGACCAGGCGGAACGGTGTGGTCAGACGAGCAGTTCGCCGCTGAAGACCGTGACCGCGGCGTCCCTTGATGCGCGGTGGTGACGACGGGCTGAAAGGATCAGGCCATGGACTCGGCGACGATCGACCTGGCGGAATTGGACGCGGTTCGGGTGTACGCGCTGCCGATGCGCAACAAGTTCCGGGGCGTCACGGTCCGGCGCGGAGTCCTGCTGAGCGGCCCGGCGGGCTGGGGCGAGTTCTGCCCGTTCGAGGACTACGACGACGCGCAGTCGGTGCCGTGGCTGCGGGCGGCCCTGGAGGCGTGCACCGAGGAATGGCCGGAACCGGTGCGCGACCGCATCCCGGTCAACTGCACGGTGCCCGCGGTGCCGGCGGAGAAGGCGGCGGCGATCGTCGCGGCGTCCGGTTGCGGCACGGCGAAGGTCAAGATCGCCGAACCGGGCCAGTCCGCTGGCGACGACATCGAGCGCGTGGCGGCGGTCCGCGACGCGCTGGGCCCCGGCGGCGCGATCCGGGTGGACGCCAACGCGGCCTGGGACGTCGACACGGCGGTCGCCCGCATCCGCGAGCTGGACAAGGCCGCGGAAGGCCTGGAGTACGCGGAACAACCGTGCCCGACGATCGACGAGCTCGCCGCGGTCCGCCGCCGCGTGGACGTCCGGATCGCGGCCGACGAGAGCATCCGCCGCGCCGAAGACCCGCTCCGCGTGGCGGTCGCCGGAGCGGCCGACGTGGCGATCATCAAGGCCACGCCGCTAGGCGGCGTCCGCCGCGCGCTGCGCGTCGCCGAGGCCTGCGGCCTGCCCTGCGTCGTGTCCTCCGCAGTGGAGAGCAGCGTCGGTCTCGCCGCGCAGCTCGCCCTGGCGGGCGCGCTGCCCGAGCTCCCCTTCGCCTGCGGCCTGGGCACGGTGGCGCTGCTCGACGGCGACGTCGTCGCCGACTCGCTGCTTCCCGTGGACGGCCACCTGCCGGTGCTCCGCCGTCCGCCGGAGCCGGATCCCGCGCTGGTCGCGGCGGCTACGCCGACGGCCGACGTGCAGCGCTACTGGCTCGACCGGCTCCGCCGGGTGCACGACCTGCTCGCGCAGCCGTGAGTCTTTTGGCATGGCCCCCTACCTGGCGACTCGCCGGCTGCTCTCGACGTGGTTCCTTCCGAGGACCGGTGAGTCCGTTGAGGGCA